>NZ_JUEE01000134.1:0-12648 GCF_000802135.1 Desulfosporosinus sp. BICA1-9 | reverse complement strand
CCTCTAGCTCCTTCACGAATCATTGGGTACTTGATGCGATCAGGAGAGTAGACCAGTTGAATTCCAGAAGCACCCTTAGCACAACAAGTGCCGTCATTGAACGGTACCGCCTTATTACCATATATCTTGGTTAGACGGCCATCCTTTACCCACATTTCAAGGCCACATTCACTCGGACACATTACGTCCGCAGTATATTTAATGTCTATACCTTGGTTTTTTAGACTTTCTAGTTCATCTGCCTTGACGGGGCGTAGTTGGAAGAGCCCAGCCGTACCTAAAGTCGCTGCCGCTGCTCCTGCACCGGTCCATTTCAAGAACGAACGTCTGTTCATCATACCCTTAAACCTCCTTCATTTAGTTCCACAAGGCTGCTGCTTGGATTCCAACTCCCACAATGCTAAAGCGAAGCAAGAGTCCTCCAAGTATTACGAGTAAAGCACTAATCATTAAAACTGGTTTTTTGTTGAGTGAGGGTTTATTTAAGAGGACTAATGGAACCAGAATTCCGAGGAAAATATCTCCAATCAAATACATAGGATCTTTCCATAAAAGTTCTAACGCTTTTTGTCCTTGCAAGCTCGTAGCACCGAGTGTAATCCACTGAGAGATCGCAAAGAAAATTTCTAAGGCTAAGGCACCTTGGATAATTCTCACTAAAGTCCGAACGGTCTTCTCTTCAGGCTTCTTGTTCAAATACACGATAAGAACGAGCGCTGCGCCGGTGACAATAGCCGAAGTCAGGAAATATCCGGGTAATAGAGCACTGTTCCACAAAACCTTTCCTTTAACGACTCCAAGCAGGAAAGCCGTGTATAGATCAGCAAGTAAAGCTAAGCTTAACGTTAGGATAGACAACCCACGCAACCCCAGCCCAGAAGTACTTTGGCTGGTGCTCGCACTCTCTTGAACACCTTTGAGAACTGGAATTGAGATTCCTTGACTCAATCCCAAACGGGCAATATACCACAGCAGACAGAGCGGATAAAGGATGATAAGCCAAGTCCCCCAAGAAATTACAGACGTAGGATTAAAATTAACCAGGAGATGCCAAAACCTTAAAGGTTGATGCAAGTCAGCTAACAATAAAATAGGTACAGGGATAAAGGCTAATAAACTTGTGAGAGCAGCAGGAAAGGCAAGACTTTTAAACCGTTCTGATCGGAAAACTGTGTAAAGTACTGATATGCACAAAGCTCCGACACTTAACCCCTTGAAGAATATATACAAAGGAACCAGATAATTCCACGGACTAGCATTCACAACTACATAAACATCTTGTGTGTTCACCCTTATTTACCCCCTTTATTAGGCAGTTTGTTAATCTCTGCGTCAACATAGAAGACATTCGGGTTCGTACCTAAGTCTGGACGGAGGGTTTGTACCCCATTTTTAGTAATATACTGAGAGATTTCACTCAGGGGATCATTGAAATCTCCGAATATTCGCGCCTTTCCCATACAGTTATGAACACAGGCCGGTTCTAATCCCATTGAAACTCGGTGTACACAAAACGTACATTTATCGGCAACTTTTAACCCCTCATGCAAATAACGGGCGGAATAAGGGCAGGCCACTATACAGTATCCGCAACCAATACATCTTTTCTGATCCACCAGCACAACTCCATCGTCATTGATGTAGCTGGCTTTAACTGGACAGACTGTTACACAAGGCGCATTCTCACAATGGTTACATAGTTTTGGAATAAAATTGCGTTTGACTCTCGGAAAAACTCCACGTTCCTTCATGTCAACCCAAGCCCGGAATCCATCAAAAGGGACTCCGTTTTCCATTTTGCAGCTTATGGTACAAGACATGCAGCCAACGCACTTCCGTGTGTCAATGACCATACCATAGCGCTTTTTCTCTGTTGGCATCTTGGCCTCTCCTCCTTAAGAAAATACTTTTTTTCACATTAAGTATATGAAAAAAGAATCCCCTCGTATATCAAGGAGATTCCTAGTCTTCTTCCTTCAAATCCCTAGTGTTGTAGCTAGGGATTTTCCTAGTTTAATCTAGACCAGACCCTGTTTAATAGCATAAGCTACCAACTCCGATTTATTCTTAAGTCCTAGCTTTTGGGTTAAACGAGCACGATGAAATTCGACAGTTTTGGGGCTGATATTTAACAGCTCAGCGATTGCCTTCATCGTTTTCCCCTGAGCTGTTAAAATGAGGACTTCCGTTTCACGATCAGTCAACGATTCTTCCCCTTTTTCTCCTGCCTGCCAGGCCTCCATTAACACTTGGGTAACGGTTGCATCTAGATATTTGCGTCCGCTATGAACCGCTCTAATAGCGGCGACTAATTCGTCGGTTGCAGCGCTCTTCAGGAGATATCCAGCAACACCTACCTTGGTGGCCCGAAGGATATATTCCCGGTTTTCATGCTGAGTCAGCATTAAGAGTTTAGCGTTGGGCAGTCGATCTAGTACACTACGGGCCACAGAAATGCCATCAAGGCCAGGCATGGAAATATCAAGGACGACTACATCTGGTTTAGATTTAAATATTAATTCTAAGGCTAGATGCCCATCACTAGCCTCTCCTACGACCAGCATATCCGATTCCATTTGTAATAACATGGTTACTCCTGCCCTAAAGAGGGTATGATCATCCACCAGCATAACCTTAATTTTTTCCATAGCTGTTATCCTCCTTTTTCAGCGGAATTACCGCTTCGACGGTAGTGCCGTGCTTAACTTCAGAATAAATTTCCACACGTCCACCGATTAAGGCTGCCCTCTCCATCATGCCCATTAATCCTAAAGGTTTCTTTCCTTGCTCTAATTCAAACATATTTTCATCCCAAATGAACCCTTTTCCATTATCTTGAATTTTTAGAATAGCTTTAGTCTCTTCAACCTTAAATTCTATAAAAAGGTGAGTTGCTTGAGAATATTTTGCGGCGTTGGTAATCGCCTCTTGCCCAATACGATACAAGGTCGTTTCCAATTGGGGATCGATTCTTTCCTTAGACCAGTTTCCTTGAACGTCGACTTCAGGCGGTTCCTTCCAATCCCGACTTTCAGCGAGCCATCTTAAGGCTGGAACAAGCCCTAAATCATCCAACAAGGTAGGACGTAAATGAAAGACGATGTTATGAAGCTCTCTCATAATTCGTACCGCTTCATCCTTGGATTCCTCTAATAAGGCTTCTGCTTTGCGGGTGTCTTTGTGAATCCAACCCATTGAGACTTTTAAACGCATTGCTAAAGCAGCGAGGGACTGGCTTGTTTCGTCATGTAACTCTCTGGCAATCCGTTTACGTTCATCCTCTTGCGCCACAATGACTTTTTCTAACAATTGGCTCACTTTGGCTTCCCGAGCTTTGAGTTCTTTCCAAAGGTTTACATTCTCAATCATCGTTCCAAGCTGACCGCCAATCGTTTGCAAGGTTACCAAATCAGGGGAAATGAGTTCTTTGTTACTTAGAAGGTATATTGCACCTAAAATACGAGCATTGACAAAAATTGGGACCCCTGTAACCTGATAAGTTCGCCCGTCCTTATGTAAGGAACTTTTTGACAAGCATTGTCCTTGCTCGATCATTGAAAGGTCACATTCACAGAATTCACATTCCGAACAAGGGATCGTATGTTCAGCAATCCCAAGGGTAATTATGCTATTAATCTCCGTGGTCTCTCTAGAACGCAGTTGAACCCATCCTCCACTTAAAGCAAGGTTTTCTACAATCTGAACTAGTGCGTCCTGGAGTACTGTGTTTATTTCTTGCCCAAGTCGAATCGTTTCCGCGACCCCGTTTAATACCGAAAGTTCTCGATTTTTAATTCGTTGTTCTTCCTCTGCAACCCTGATTTTCGACATACTCTCTTCTAGTGCTGTAAGCATCCGATTGAAACTTTGAGCTAATTCTCCGACTTCATCCTTCGTAGTAATGGTTACTCGGTGATCCAGTTGACCCTCCGTAATTTTTCGTGTCAAAGTCGTAAGTTTTTCAATCGGAGAAGAGAGATATTTACCTAAAGCGCCTGCAGCTAAGCTGCCTAAAATTACCCCAACTAGAGTTAGGGTGAAAATCGTTTCAAAGACACGTTTCAAGGTTGCCTGTATATAGTCCTCTTTATACCCAATATGCAGTTCACTCTCTAATCCATCGAGTAGTAATACTCCAACATCTTCGACTCTTCCGTCGTTAGAGGAAAAAGATTTTAAAGCTTGGGATTGTTTGGGAGTAAGGCGGTTGAGTTCTACAAGTTCGGATGAGATATTTCCCTTAAACGTATGTAATATACTGCCATCCGGTAAGATGAGAAAGGCATACACCAACTGCCGATCTTCCTTTAATCCCTCAAGATTTCTTTGGACTGTTAAATAATTTCCGGTCAAAGCTGGGTTCGCGAGGTTACTGGCAACCACTTTAGCCAAGGAGATTTCCTTGTCCTGCACAGACTCGCGTAAGGCATTTCCTACAAAATGACTGATGAGGGGTACTGTCAATAAACCCATCACAGCAATGATGGCGACGGTAACTATAGATATCTTATTGCCAAGTTTCATTCTGTCCCTCCGTTGAATAAGCCGAGACGAACAGCCCAAATCCTTGCTTTTTCGAAATCTTTATCATCAGTTGAAACAAAGCCTAGTGGCATTTCAGTTTGATCCCAATGGTATAGCATACCCTTATCGTTACCTTCGGGGGTAAACTTTAACAGGGCTTCCTGGACCTTTTTTACTACATCCGTTGGAAGAGAAGGGGAGACTGAAATGGTGCTGCTGGGAAATTCCTTAGACTCAGCCAAGATTCGAACCAGTCCTTTATTTGCCAACTCTCGTCCCAAGGTATCTTGTATTCCTCCTGCGGCGTATCTTCCACTAATAACCGCGTTTGCAGTGTCGAAATGTGAACCGGCAAACGTATATCCTGTAAGATCTGTTAATTTAACCCCTGCCTCGGTAAGCATGATCAGCGGAATGAGATAACCTTGTGTAGAGGTATCTGAACCAAAGGTAAACGTTTTGCCCCGTAAGTCGCTTAGGGATCGTAGGTTGCTATTGGTCGAAGTAATAATTAGAGCCCGATATTCCGCTTTACCTTGTTCTGTTATGCCTCGAACAACGGGACGAACTCCATACTTTTGATGAGCTTTTAAGTAACTAAGCGTACCTATAGCCGCAATGTCCACCCGTCCTGTGCCCAGTTCCTCAATTAGATTTTGATTTTGGGCCATTGGTCGAAGTTTGAAATTATAACCTGTCGTTCTTTCTAGGTACTCCAGGAAAGGAGCATACATTTTCACATCCTCTGCTGGGTCCATCCTACGATCAAAGCTAAACGTATATACGGATGAAGTCACATCCCTCTTGGCTACAACCGGGTTTTGATCTTCCTGTGTAAGAGAAATGACGTTCTCTTTTGTTAAATTTGAACATCCCATCGTAGGCAAAAGTAAAAGAATCGTACTCAAGACTAATAATCGTACCTTTGACACGTTTATCCTCTCCTAGTCCATTAATCTGAGCCTCATTATCATCTAGTTTATCGTTTTTACGATCATTTGCAATCTTTGCCGGACGTACTATAACAATAGTCCTTCAAACGAAGGTGGGGAACAAACCTTTGTTTATAAATATTGACAAAAAAGTAAAGAAAGCATTATGTTTATTATATTATCAAATAGTAATAAACTATTGAGAGTGGTGCTTTGTCTAAAAATTGGTACTATCAATCATCTTAAGCATATTAACGCAAAAGCTCATGTGATGAGTCTTTGAAATCATATTACTAGAAAATTATCTCGAAATTGAACTACTTAAAAAGTTCTTTCAGGATGAAGCTAAAACAGGTAGTTAGGTCCCGGCATACTAATGATATTGAGCAGTTTTATTACTTGTCGGTTGTGGTGCAAGCAAACCAAACCAGTCTGGTCAGGTTTCGGCAAAGACACCTAATATTCCACATAAAGTTTCACAGAATATGAATTGTTTGCTGTGTCACAAAATGGGAGAAAATGGTGCGAGGGTAACACCACATCCAGGTAGGCCTAACTGTATTAGCTGTTATCAGCCTATTAATTGATAGTCAAAAAAGGATCCCAGCCAAATTCTCCGCATAAAAGACAAGACTTATTGAAATAAGTCTTATTCTAGCCCAAAGCTATTCAAGTATATGTTCTTGCTTTTCGTCTTTTGAAAACATATCAATAATCGTTCATATATGTTGACATTCACAGCAAATTGGACATATAATAAAACATAACATATGAACAAATATTCAAGTATTCATATGACTACATCAGAAAAGAGGTATTAGTATGGTTGATAAAAGGCATGAAGTTGACAGATGCAATTGCAACGTAATACACGAGGAAATTGTAAATCAGGTCAAAGCCAAAATGCCCTTGGAAGAAAACTTGTATGACCTTGCAGAACTATTTAAAGTCTTTGGCGATTCAACAAGAATTAAAATACTTTGGGCTTTGGATGAAGCTGAAATGTGTGTCTGTGACATTGCTGTCTTATTAAATATGACCCAATCGGCAATATCCCATCAGTTAAGAGTATTGAAGCAGGCAAGACTGGTGAAATATCGAAAAGACGGAAAAATTGTATTTTATTCATTGGAAGATGATCATATAAAGCAAATATTCGACCAAGGATTAATCCATATTAATGAATAGTGAATTATGAAAGAATATCCAGAGAAGCAGAAGGAGGGGGATCATCGTGAGTTCATTGCCTAAGAAGGAGCTTATATTAGAGGGACTGGATTGTGCAAACTGTGCCTCTAAAATTGAGGATCAAGTCAGAAAGGTGGGAGGTGTTTCTGACGCTTCCTTGAATTTTGTAACCAAGGTTCTTACAATTAACATTGGTAGTAATGGAAATCAAGAGGATGTGCTAAATCAAGCTAACCAAATAATCATGAAACTCGAACCAGATATTATCATTAAAGACAAAGCGCTTTCGCGAAAAGAAAAGAAGGTATTGTTATTAATTGGGTTGGACTGCGCAAACTGTGCCAATAAAATTGAAACAGAGGTCAAAAACCTTAAAGGTGTAAGCTCTGCTACTGTAGACTTTGTTTCCAGAAAATTAACCCTTGAAGTGAATAGCAAGCGCGATCTGCAAAGGGTCGTCGAGCAAGCATCAAAAATTGCAGTGAAGATAGAGTCAGGTATCAAAGTGGTTGAAAGTGAGGATAAGAAAGAGGAAAGTAAAGAAGCTGAAGGTATAAACAAGTCAAAAGTTATTCGTTTAGGTATTGGTGCAGTTCTCTTTTTTGTCGCCATCTTAGGCAAGTTTTCGTTTTGGACTGAATTTGGAATATTCCTAGTAAGCTATGTATTAGTTGGTGGGGAAGTTGTTTTAAAAGCAGTTAGAAATATTTTAAAGGGCCAGGTGTTTGATGAAAACTTTTTGATGAGTGTTGCCACTATAGGTGCTTTTGCTATAAAGCAATTTCCCGAAGGTGTGGCAGTCATGCTTTTCTATCAGGTTGGCGAGTTATTCCAAAATATGGCCGTAAACCGTTCGAGAAAGTCAATAAGTGCTCTGATGGACATTCGTCCCGACTATGCCAATCTAAAGGTTGGTGAGGATATTAAGAGGGTATCTCCTGAAGAAATAAGTGTTGGAGATATTATCATTATAAAACCAGGAGAGAAGGTCCCCCTTGACGGCAAGGTGATTGAGGGTATGTCTATGCTTGATACGTCCGCCATAACCGGGGAGTCAGTGCCCAGAGAAGTTGAACCAGGAAACGAAATTCTGTCAGGAACAATCAATAAGAATGGACTATTAACAGTTGAGGTAACGAAAGAGTTTGGAGATTCCACAGTATCCAAAATCCTCGACTTGGTACAAAATGCTAATAGTAAGAAAGCTCCAACTGAACAGTTCATCACTAAATTTTCAAGATACTATACACCAGTTGTGGTATTTGTTGCATTAGCAATGGCGGTTATTCCACCTTTGGTTGTTTCAGGTGCTACATTCTCAGATTGGATATATAGGGCTTTGGTTTTTCTGGTTGTGTCTTGCCCCTGTGCTTTAGTAATATCGATTCCCTTGGGTTTCTTCGGTGGTATTGGCGGAGCTGCTAAAAGTGGCATCCTGGTTAAGGGTAGCAACTTTCTTGAAGCCTTAAATAACGTGGACACGATTGTTTTTGATAAGACAGGCACCCTTACCAAAGGCGTTTTTAAGGTTACAAAAATTTACACTCTTGATCGAGAATCAGAGGAGAATCTATTGGAGTATGCTGCTTTTGCTGAAAGCTATTCAAACCATCCCATTGCAATTTCCATCCTGAAAGCATACGGTAAAGAAATCAATAAAAGCGAAATAGAGAACTATGATGAAATCTCAGGGCATGGAATCAAAGTGAGTGTTAAGGGTAAACGTATCCTAGCAGGCAACAAAAAACTGATGGTTAAAGAAAATATAGCTTATGATGTAATTGATGAAACTGGTACAGTGGTTCATGTAGCCATTGATGGCAACTATGCAGGCTATATTGTGATATCGGATGAGATAAAGGATGATGCAGAAAAGGCCGTAAGGGAGCTTCAGGGGATTGGCGTAAAGAAACTAGTCATGCTTACCGGAGATAGCAAGCTGGTGGGAGAAACGATTGGCCGTCAGTTAGGCCTTGACGAAGTATATGCTGAATTGCTCCCTGACCAGAAGGTTGAGAAGCTGGAGCTATTAGAAAAACAAAAGAAAACAAAAGGGAAGCTGCTCTTTGTCGGTGATGGTATCAATGATGCCCCGGTACTGGCTCGTGCTGATGTTGGAGTAGCAATGGGGGGGTTAGGTTCTGATGCAGCCATAGAGGCGGCGGACATTGTAATCATGACAGATGAACCTTCTAAGCTCGTGAATGCTATTAAAATTGCCAAAAGGACACGAAGCATCGTCTGGCAGAATATATTTTTCGCATTGGGTGTTAAAGCTGTCGTACTTGTTTTAGGTGCTGGAGGGATAGCCACTATTTGGGAAGCTGTGTTTGCCGATGTTGGGGTAACGGTGATTGCTGTCATCAACGCGATGCGTGTTATGAAAACGAATTAGTCAATCAACCTCCTGCACCCAAATGCAGGAGGTTATTAATATATCATGGTGGCAACTAGAAAGGGTAGTTTAACAAAAATGTTAAAAATCCGTTAACTTCTTGTAATTCTCTTAAGATATAATATAGTTGTTGATTGATAATGGGGGGATTACAATGAGGAAGAAGGCATTATTGATATTTATTGTTATTGCACTATTTGTTGCAGGTCTTTTCCTAACAAAAGCATACGCGGAAACCCGTCTTTGGCAACAAAACCAAAATGCTAGACCATTCCAAGCCGAGCCTAATTCCTCTTCTACAGATATACCAAATAATGTGATACCTAATGTTAGGCAATCGGCTAACCCTGATGTCAGTGGATCGTGGTATAGTCCGATGAATCCAAACTATCGGCCTGACTATTATTGGTATAGTAGTCCTCACGAAGATAGATGGAGTAATACAGTTAGGAATTGGTGGTGTCGGTAAATAGAAGGGGGAGCTACATTGAACAATAAGGTTTTAATAGCAGACGATGACGATCGAATTCGCGAAATTGTGCGCCTCTACCTTGAAGCGGAAGGTTTTGACGTGTACCAGGCAGAGGATGGAAGTCAAGCGTTGGAAATGGTTCGGAAAGATAATCCCGATCTTGTCATCCTCGATCTAATGATGCCTGGATTAGATGGCTGGACAGTCTGCAAGATATTGAGAAAGGAAACCAAAATTCCTATTATCATGCTAACAGCCAAGGGGGAAGAAAATGATCGAGTCTTAGGATTTGATTTAGGGGCTGATGATTACGTAGTAAAACCGTTTAGCCCTCGTGAACTCAGTGCCCGAGTCAAGGCAGTTCTAAGAAGGTTGGAAGGGGAACAAAGTAACGAACATATTCTCTCCTATTCTGGTCTAAAGATCAATCAGATTACTCGTGAAGTTGAGGTTGATGGAATAAATATAAACTTAACGGCTAAAGAATTTGACCTGCTGCATTGCTTAGCAAAACGACCGGGGCAAATCTATAGTCGAGATCAGTTGCTCAACATGGTCTGGGGATACGATTACTGCGGAGATTCCCGTACGGTTGATACCCATGTCAATCGTTTAAGGTCTAAGCTCGAGAGCCAGTTGGGTCACAGTGACTTTATTCAGACCGTTAGAGGGGTGGGTTACAAATTCGAATTAAGTGGTCATTAAGAAATAGTTTAGTAGGTAAGCTTTGGTTGACAATTGTACTGATAGTACTAGGAGTCTTTCTGTTTTCCCTTGTGATACAAGCTCAGCAGATCACATCCCTGGTCTATAATCAACAAGCGCGCTTTTTTATCAATGAGGCGGAAGAAGTCGTAAGGATGTATGAAAACACTGAGAGATCAGTTATCAACGAAAGATTGAATGTCTTAGCTAAGTTTTTAAGTGCTAATACGGCCATCATGGATATAGATGGAAACATTCTGTACGGTCAAACAGCCAAAGATCAGTCGCCGAGCAATTTACTATTAGAGCCAGATTTTAAAGAGAGAGTCCTCAGTGGTGACAATGTCGTTTTCTTCGGCAAGGTTGTGGGGGTCCATGAAGAGCTGTTTCTTGTGGCTGTTCCTTTAAGACAAGAAAATCAGATCATTGGCTCGGTCGTGATCAGCAGCCCTTTATCAGGCCTGAAGCAGCATGTTGAAAGCATTAGGGGAATTGCACTAATAGGAGCGCTGATAGGGATTGTTTTATCTACTGTGTTAAGTATGTTTGTGTCCCGAAAGCTGATCCGTCCCCTCGCAAAAATGGAAGAAACAGCACGCCACATTGCAGAAGGTGAGTTCGGTAGGCAAATTCAGGTTACCTCGGAAGATGAAGTCGGGCGTCTTGGCCGCTCGTTTAACCGCATGTCTATTCAGCTTAAAGAAAAAATTGAGGCTATCGAGAGACTTGACCGTTTAAGGCAGGAACTACTTTCTGATGTTTCCCATGAGTTGCGCACTCCCTTAACAGTGATCCAGGGCTTTTCCGAGGCAGTATTGGACGGGCTAGTCAAGTCTAAGGAACAGGAACAGCTCTATCTAACAAACATTATTGACGAATCCCAGCGTCTCAGGCGCTTAGTGGATGATTTACTCGACTTAAAAGGGATGGAAGCTGCCCAAGCCTTTGATGAAATGGAATATGTGGTTTTGAATAAACTCGCCCAAATCACCGTTGAACGCTTAAAATATCTGGCTAATTCTAAAGAAATCAATTTAACGCTAACTGTGCCAGAGCAAACTATTACCGTGTGGGGAAACATTGATCGACTCAAACAGGTTCTTACGAATTTATTAGACAATGCCATTAAACATTCGGAAGCTGGCGGTGCAGTACGCGTAGTGTTGGGTATGAAGAATAATGATACGTTTATATCTGTAAAAAATTCCGGTCCCGGCATTCCCAGGGAAGAACTTGAAAATATTTGGGAGAGGTTTTATAAGGTCGATAAATCCCGATCAAGGCGTGGAACCGGAACAGGCTTAGGACTTTCTATCGTTAAAAAAATCGTTGAAATGCATGGCGGAAAAGTAACGGCGGAAAGCGAACCAGGCCATGGAGCCGTTTTCACCGTGTACTTGCCATTAACTGAAGAAGCTTAGTGAGCAACATGACAGAGCAAAAATTCATTGAGATTCTTGCTGTAATCATTTTGTTGGAGCGATGAACCACTTTAATAACGGCATGTAAGAGTATCTGTAAAAGGATGCTCTTTTTTTGTTAGAATCTATGTCACAAAAATGTTAAAAACCTGTGACGTTTCTGTTAAGTAAGTTCGGTAATATTAACTAAAATATAAATGATAATCATTATCAAAGAAGGAGTGGGTTCTAATGGAATGTTGCAGTACGAAAGTACCCTGGTATAAAAAATTATCAACTACTTTATTAGGTACAGGAAATTGTCACGGTGAAGTGAATCAAGTGACTCAAGGGTTAGAAAAAATTGCCTTAGTCGGGAGTCCTAATGTCGGGAAAAGTGTTTTGTTTAACATACTGACCGGAGCCTATGTTACCGTTTCTAATTATCCCGGAACCACGGTTGAAGTATCGCGTGGAAAAGGAAAAATCGGCACTAAGGAATATGAGATTATCGATACACCAGGAATGTACTCCTTATTATGTATTACAGAGGAAGAGAAAGTGACCCGAGACCTATTACTTCGAGAGAGGCCTAAAGCTGTGGTTCATGTTGTCGATGCGAAGAATCTCCAGAGAATGCTGCCCTTAACCCTCCAAATGATTGAGGGAGATGTACCGGTTATTTTGGTTTTAAATATTATGGATGAGGCAGAAAGCTTGGGACTTAAAATTGATCTTAAGAAGTTGGAAGCTGAGCTCGGGATTCCAGTATTATCAACTGCCGCTGCTTTAAATAAGGGAATAGAGGTATTGAAGGAAAGGATCGGTGAGTATGTCTACGCTGCATGAAGTGACTTATGATCGGCAGATTGAATTTGCGGTAAGCGAGATTAGCAATATACTCCAGCATCAATATGTTCTATCTAAACGGGCTATTGCTTTGCTTTTGTTGCAAGAGGATGAAGATATTTTAGCAATGGTCAAAGAAAAGGAGAAAAACAATTACTTAAAGATCTCTCAGATTATTGAAAG
>NZ_JUEE01000133.1:0-54500 GCF_000802135.1 Desulfosporosinus sp. BICA1-9 | reverse complement strand
AGAGAATGCGTGAGGCATTTAATTGGACACCTAAGATCGAGGTCAAAACGAACGTGTCACAACCTGAAAGTAATAATCTTCCTGACGAAAAGCAAACGTCAACTCCTGTTGAAACGAAAACTCCAGCGACCGTGGACAAGACGACTCAAAAACCTCAGACCGTTAAAAAGCCTAGCGCTTCTTCGCTGAAGGTGGCCTCTGGGACTAAACAGGTTCCAGTATCCCAAGTGTCTAGGGGAAGTTTAGATGTTGACAAGCTCATTAGCCGTGCCCTAAGTTTACAAGGGATTCCTTATGTTTGGGGCGGAACGAGTCTAAAAGGATTTGATTGTTCCGGATTTGTGCAATATGTGTTCAAAGCTTCCGGGATTACTCTACCTCGAGTTGCCGCCGATCAGTACAAACTTGGCACACCTGTCAGCCGTAATGAGTTAAGACCTGGAGATCTCGTTTTTTTCCAAACCTATGCCCCTGGTGCTACGGATGTGAGGATATATATTGGTGGAGGGCGTACAATCGGAGCTGCTAGTAAAGGAGTAGATATTCAGAGCTTGTCGGATAGCTATTGGGCAAAACGTTATCTAGGCGCTCGACGGATTCGATAAGAAAATGTAGACTAGTAATGCCGGACAGTTGGATGCGTTGCATATAAGAAGGGATCCTGAACATCAATCAGGGTCCTTTCTTCATGAGAAATTTACGGTTTTTTTGAACATAATTTTATCAAACGTTAGCAAGAAGACCCCGACTTCAAGACTCCGTTGTGTTTAAGTTGGCAATGAATTGTGTTCCTTACAAAATTAAATTGTGTTAATTCAAGTTCTAACTTTAAATAAGGATATTTTGAGCTGATTTTTGGAATCATAACACCAGTTTGTACGATATATTTGGTTCATTGCAAAGGGAGATAACAAGCCAAAGATTTTACCTTTTAAAAAAGGAGAGATGTTGAAATGAGTGGTTGCTGTGGACATTCGAATAAAGGTCATTCTGGAGGGAATGCGTTGAATCCACAAGATGGTACTGTATTAAAAATTGAGGGAATGACTTGTGGTCACTGCAAGAGTTCAGTTGAAAAAGCGTTATCAAATGTACCTGGTGTTACTCAAGCAGAAGTCGATTTAGCTAGTAAACAAGCAGTAGTTTTAGGAACGACTGAACGTTCATTACTTATTAAGGCCGTAGAAGATGCTGGTTATAAAGTCATAAACAGTTAATAGACTAAACATCTGGAGTAACAATATGCTGAGATCCATATATATTCTAAGGCAGAATCAACTGAGGCGACAGATTTTTGTCCATGAGTTGGTGAATCTGATATCGCATATGTTCTAAATAAAAGTGGCTGAGGAGCTATTCCTCAGCCACTTTGATCTCTTATGGAAGCTGGACGATGAATTCAGTCTCATGCCTGACTTTTAAAAAATTTTTTCAACCTACCCCTTGATAATTAAACAGGTGTACGAATACTTTAGCGACTACAGGAGGTGACAGCCAGACTGAAGATCACAAATTGCTTCAAGTATTAGAGTTACAAAGTAAACACCAAGTTACGAATTATGAAAGGATTTGAATGAATTATGAAGAAGAGAGTTTTAATGGTTTCATTATCAATGGTTATGGTACTTGGATTGGCAGGGATCGTAAACGCTACTACAATTGGCAAAAATACCACGGATATGCAGCCAAAAGCTTCGACTGCACAGGCCTATATGAACAACAATGATGTCACAAGCACCGAAGTTGAGCAGGTAGAAACCACTCAGCCTGATCAAACAGTTCCATCCAAGACAGATGTCAACGATCAAATGAGGAGTTCCGCCGTGTCCATGAATGATCAAATGCAAAACATGCCAGTAAATACTCAGATGCAAAACATGCCGATAAATACTCAAATGCAAAATATGCCTATGAACACTCAAATGAATGACCAGATGAATAGTTCCCAACACACGCAAGGAATGACTGGAACGAACAAACCGAACAATTCTAACGCTTCTCAACAGCCAGCCCAAAAATCAAGCGGCAACAATATGATGGGATCCATGGGAAGATAAGTCCTAAGAAGTGGCATAAATGGAAACATAAAAGTAGTGGCTGAGGAAATCTAATCCTCAGCCACTACTTTTATCTCTTTAGGAAGCTGGACGATGAATTCAGTCTCATGCCCGACTTCACTCTGTACGGTGATCGTGCCTTGATGGAGGTCTATAATTTGGCGGACCAGCGCCAGACCAATTCCAGTTCCCCCTGTCTCACGGGTTCGAGATTTGTCAGCTCGGTAAAAACGCTCGAATATTAAAGGAAGGTCGTCTTCCGAGATGCCTATACCTGTGTTTGTAATCTTAATTTCAGCAAAATCCGGTGTTTCTGTAAGCACGACGGTAACCTGACCGCCTGCGTTAGAGTACCGATAAGCATTATGCACCAGATTGTAGAAGAGCCGGGTCAGAAGGCGCTCGTCTCCGGACGTAGTCACGGATTCTTCCGAGACGTTCCAATTTAGAGTTAATTCCTTTTCCTGGATGAGGGGATAAAGGCTGCGAATGATTTTTTCAAGAAGAAGCTTTAAGTCCACAGGTTCGAGGATTAGCTTTAAAGCACCGATTTCTGCTATATTTAAGTCTTTTAGATCGCTGGACAAGTCTACTAATCGGTCAATCTCCTCATGAATGGAGGAGAGATTTTCTTGATTAGCTGGAAGGACGTTATCTTGAAAGGCTTCAATATAGCTTTTGATCGAGGTCAAGGGAGTGCGCAGTTCGTGGGCGATATCGGCGGTAAACTGTTTGCGGAGGGTTTCTTGGCGATCCAAATTGTCGGCCATCATATTAAAAGCGTTCGCTAGTTGCCCTACCTCGTCTTTGGAGCGAACGGAAACGCGTTCGTCAAGGTGCCCATGACCAATACGATCAGCAGCTTTCGTTAATCGTTTGAGTGGAGCGACGAGTTGACGGCTTGTAAAGTAACTGAGAATAATCCCAAATAGAAGCGCCAATCCTCCAGCGAAGAGTAGAGAGCGAAAGACTGAGGATTGGAAGCGGACATCTTGGGGATTGAGAATTTGTGCGGTTGCAGGGTAGCGGACCTGTGCGATGGCTAAAGTCCCGAGGGGTCCTGACACCGTAAGGGTTTTTGTTTTCCAACTTGTCGTGGAATAGGAGGACATACCCATACCCATACCCATGCCCATGCCCATTTCGCCTTGTCCATGCATCATATCTTCCATGGTGTAGCTTAACGTGGCGATGAGCTTGCCGTTCGGATCTGTCAGAGTAACAACTGTACCCATTGGGAGGGAGTGAGTAACTTCGTCCAGAGACG
The DNA here is from genome assembly GCF_000802135.1 of Desulfosporosinus sp. BICA1-9. NCBI lineage: Bacteria > Bacillati > Bacillota > Clostridia > Eubacteriales > Desulfitobacteriaceae > Desulfosporosinus > Desulfosporosinus sp. BICA1-9. The sequence continues at coordinate 51,176 of NZ_JUEE01000133.1, read as the reverse complement.
TAGGATCCCAAGTACCCTTGGTCTGATAAAGGGCACTTAGACGAGAGGGTAACTGTTCTAAGATTGTTTCATTCGCCTGGGTTAAATAAACACTAAACTGTTGGTTGAAGACAAGTTTCACGGAAAGCATGCTAAAGGTTAGAGTAATTATCGCGATGATCAGGGTGGAAAGAAACAATTTAGTACGCATTCTTATCCCCCCGCACTTGGATAGAATTTGTAGCCGATACCGTAAACGGTCATAATAATTTGTGGGTTGCTGGGAGTCGTTTCGATCTTTTGCCGAATCTTCTTAATATGGGCATCAATCACGCGGTCATCTCCGTCAAAGTCGTGCCCTTGGACAATTTCCACCAATTGACCTCGAGATAACACCCGTCCAGGGTGTTTCGCTAAGGCACCAAGGATCTTAAACTCGGTTGGAGTTAACAAGATTTCTTGATCGTTAAGCCGGATTTCATGCTGTATGTTATCGATGGTGAGGCCATTATCATAGGAAATTACGTCAGCAAGGGGTGAAGTTTCGTTATTGGTCCGTCGTAGAACGGCCCGAACACGGGCAACCACTTCTCGTGGGCTAAAGGGTTTCGTAATGTAATCATCCGCACCGATACTTAATCCTTGGATGCGGTCCTCTTCTTCGACTTTTGCGGTGAGCATGATAATAGGAACAGAGGAAATTTTGCGAATCTCGCTACAAATTTTTGTCCCAGACATGCCTGGAAGCATTAGATCAAGGATGAGTAGATCAAAAGGATTTTCTTTAAACATGGTTAAAGCGATTAGGCCGTTAATGGCCGTACTTACCTGAAATCCTTCCTGTTGAAGATAGGCTTTGAGTACGGTCGTGATTTTTTTTTCATCATCGACTAGTAAAATTCTCATTAGTTTTCAAGCTCCCATCAAAAATGTATTTAGATCATTATACAAGAGGACGGCTATCTTCGGCAATTTCGCTGAGGCCCGTAATAGTTGGCTGAACTGTTTTTACCACGCTGATGCGCGACGTGTACCAATAGATTATCAAGATATGTTATTTATTAGCTCTGCGGCATTTTAGTCTCGAATTGCTTGACCAATATGTTTCTTATATCGTTAGCATAAACATTGTGGCTCTTGTTTGTCCTTTTAGCAATTCTGGACTAAGGAACTAAGTCTTGGAACATGATAGAGGTATGGAACACATACATTGCTCAAAATGGGTGTTTATAACATTCTTCATGAAGGTAAAAGAGTACGAAGCTAAGAAGGTTTTAGAATTCTTATACCGTCACAGGGGACGGATTTTCAAATTATTGAAAGGAAAAATGAATCTGTCCAGGGAAAGATCGATATCTTAAGAAGTATAAACCCAACACTATGAGTAGTCCAACGCTTAGATACGTAATATAGTGACCCCATTTTTGTAAGCGAGGAAGACTTTTTACAACGGCTGTAAAGGTACCCGCAATAATTAACGGTATTCCGTGGCTAAGCCCATAGACAAAGAGCAACAAAGCGCCATACCAAAGGACACCTTGACCTGTCACATAATTCATTAAAACCGCTAAAACTTGAGTGAATGAACATCACTTAATGTGTACATTCGAGTTATTCCATTCGAGAATAGTCCTAAACTTTGAATAAAACTTAAAATTTAATTTAAGGGAAATTTTCAATAAGAATATAGAGGGCTTATGATGAAATGAAATAAATTAGTTTTAGGTTAAAAAACTGCGGGATTTCCCGCACTATGGTGTAGGAAATCCCGCAATCGAGGAGAGTGACTATGCGAAAGGTTTTAATTGCGGATGATAAAGAGAATTTGCGCTGGGTTCTGGAACGGGCATTAAGTAAAGCCGGCTATGATGTGGAGACAGTGGAGGACGGGCAACTCGCCTTAGATCGGGCCTTGGCTGAACGACCAGATCTAGTTATTGTGGATTTGAAAATGCCAAAGGTGGATGGTCTAAGTCTTCTTAAGAAGCTGAAAGAGCATTATCCGGATTTAATGATTGTCATGATGACTGCGCTCGGAAGTACCGCAACCGTGGTCGAGGCCATGAAGGCCGGAGCCCACGATTATTTGATAAAACCCTTTGATATTGAAGAACTTCTCATTACAGTCTCTAAGGCCTTTGTAGTGGAAAGCCTACGTGAGCAGGTGGATTATTTAAAGGGAGAGGTTCAAAGTGATGGATGGCAACTGGTGAGGAGTAGTGAATCAATGCAAGAGGTTAAACACTTAGTGGAGCGAGTCGCCAATACTCCTGCAACGGTTATTATTCAAGGGGAATCGGGGACGGGAAAGGAATTGGTGGCTCACGCTATACATACCTTAAGTCCACGCGTTAATGGACCGTTTATTCGAGTGAATTGCGCTGCATTGACGGAAACATTGCTGGAAAGTGAACTGTTTGGACATGAAAAAGGAGCGTTTACAGGAGCTCATGCTCGAAAAACAGGCCGGTTCGAGTTAGCCGATGGTGGTACACTCTTTCTCGATGAGATCGGTGAACTGTCCTTTAACGTTCAAGCTAAGTTGTTAAGGGTTCTTCAAGAGCGGACGTTTGAGCGGGTAGGCGGTGAGAAAACCATCAAGGTGGACGTGCGGATTATTACGGCGACGAACAGGGATTTACTGAAAGAGGCCCAGGAAGGGCGCTTTCGGGAGGATCTTTACTATCGTCTCAGTGTCTTTCCTATTTCTATTCCTCCTTTACGGGAACGTCGGGAGGATATCCCTTACCTTACTGAACATTTCTTAAAGAAACTTAGAACGTATGGGCAAAGCAAGACTCTTGGTCCGGGAGTCCTTACTCAACTCATGGCGTATGACTGGCCGGGAAACGTGCGTGAACTGGAAAATGTGGTGGAACGTATGGTGATTATTTCCCAAGGAGCGGTGATTGGGTCGGATGGGTTGCCCGTTTTTAAAACCATCTCAAAAGAGGAGAAGGGCCGCCCCGGACTCTTTGAGCTACCTCCAGAGGGGGTTTCCCTCGAAGAACTAGAGAAATCCTTTCTCCAGCAGGCCATGGAACAAACGGGAGGTAACCAAAGCAAGGCTGCCAAACAGTTAGGACTATCTCGGCATGCCTTTATATACCGTTTAGAGAAATACGGAATAGATCCTCACTGGGGGATTTAGGGAAATATTCGAGAGAGTACATTTGGTTCAAGGAAACAAGGATAGGTGGAGGTTTTCTTTTGCTGAATCTCATGCTTGAGCCCCCGCCCCCTGCACAAAACCGTGCCCGGGCTCTCTTTGACCTCATTGCTATTGGGCTTGTCATCGCGGTTCTGACTACTATTCATTACACGAATTATCATTACGAAGTGGATTATCACATTCTTCTGCAATTCGCCTATTATCTCCCAGTGATTTATGTGGCAATGCGTTTTGGACCTGCAGGTGGGATCATATCAAGTTTTGTCATTACGCTGCTTTTCTAGCGCTCATGACGCATTTTCAACATACTTTAACGCCGGCCGCTAAGTATACACAGTGGTTAGAAGTCGGATTAATTAACGTTATCGGTTGGTTAACAGGCTTCTTGACTGAAGAGGAGCGGAAGGCGAAACGCAAATATCAGCTTTCTCTAACAGTTCAAAAAGAGTTGGTGGAGAAGCTAAAGCGAGAAGGGCAGGAACGCGAACGATTAGAAGGTGAAATCCGGCAGACGGAACGAGTAACGGCGCTTGGGCATATGAGTGCCGGGTTAGCTCATGAAATACGTAATCCCTTGGGGATTATGAAAGTGAGCATCCAAATGTTGGTCCAAGAAAAAAGCAACGATGGAGTTGTTTCGGAATACTGTCGGGTGCTTCTGGAAGAGTGTGAACGGTTAAATCGCTTAGTGAGTGAGTTCCTGAGCTTTGCTCGGCCCAAAGAACCAGTACGGGGAAGGATTACGTTGGGGAAACTTTTGGATGAAGGAGTCACGTTGATTCAGCCTGCTCTACGGCAAAGCCATATTTAGTTAGAACAAGCTCGAGATCCTATTAACGACCAAGAGGTTGAGGTGGACCCGGATCAAATTAAGCAAGTCTTTTTAAATATCTTACTTAATGCCATTGATGCTCAGGGTGAGGGCGGTGTGATTCATTTAGAGGGAGTTCAGCAAGACGGCTTTGTAGGCTTCGCCGTCAGTGACGAGGGACCTGGGATTTCGCCAGACGACCTGCCCTATATATATGATCCTTTTTTTACGCTGAAAGAGAAAGGGACTGGATTAGGATTATCCGTTGTCCACCGTATCCTTGATCAACACGGGGGGAGGATTTGGAAGTTAAGTATTTGTGTTATAAGTTCTCGATTATATTTAGAGTTTTTTGAAATAATCTTTATTATTAAAGGGATTCTGGAAACTTATATAGAAGGTTTTAAAAGAAAAACTTACCATTGGCATTGTTCTGGGCATAGTTTTATTTTTTATGGCGGTTTTGATTTTTTATATTAGTGGGTATAGATTTACACCATTGGATGCGGCTAAGGCGCATTTCGACGTTGGCGAAAATTCAGTGTCTTTCGAAGATGTTGATTTCGGTTGGGGTAAAGTAAATGGCAAATAAGAAGTCTAATATCAAAAGGGGAATTAGAATGATAACGATGTTCAGTAAAAATTCGTGGAAATGGTCTGCTGTCGCGATTATCTTATTTGTTGTGGTTGGCATTACAGGCCTAACGAGTTCTAAGGGAACTGTAAGCACTGCTAACCTCAACGAAGCAAATACAGATAACAGGGTTCAGCAACAACAAGGAGATTCACGTCCAATTGAGATAGATGAAGTAAGGCAGGTCATACCTGGAACTCTGGAAGTAACCAAAACTATTAGTGATTACGCCCATGGGCAACACATTATTTGGGTGGAAGGCCGATACAAACTGGCAGAAGGTGATTTGTACCTCTCGTTCCTCGACGATAAGGGGAACCAATTGGAACTAGGTGATAGAAAGGCTGACGAGGTAAAACCGATTGATGGCGATTGGTCAACTTTCCGTCATAAACTTATCGAAGAAACAGGCAAAATAATCGAAACTTCAACGGCAACTATTGTCTTCACTTTACAAGGGAAAGGCAAGGGACAAAAAGGCTTGCTAGCTGTACCTACATTAAAGCCTGGGGGAATTTTCAACCAGGATAAGTACAAATCACAGAACAACGTAAACGCAACCGGAAATACAGGCAACAAGAATTGGCAAGTGGTTGCCAGAACGCGGAGGGTGCAAGGTACTATACTTAAACTTGCGGTGACTTCGGATGAGCTGAAATCTATCGTTCTCCAAGTGACAAAAAATATCCAGCTACCGAATGACCCAGTAGATAGCTACTACGAGGCAGGACAAACCCTGGAAATCGTATTTAATGAATCCCTGAAAAACGCAGGCAGTTTCCAAGATAGGCTCAAGCAAGGCTCGGATTTCGTAGTTACCGTCGCTCAGTACGCTATCCCTCCTGACGGCAAGGTTGTACTTGGAGCCTATTTAAAAGATACACTTTATATGCAAAACGACAAGTACTACGATTCACAAGGCCAGGAACAGGACCTTCTGCCATCGTCAGACCTACAGTTCCTTACGAAACCACAAGATGTTGTTCCTGTTGACTTGGAAATCACCAAAAATGACCAAAATAGTGTTGACGAAGGGCATTCTCCCTGGCAACTAGACCCTGTCCAAGTAACGATGACATATGTCAGCTTAAGGATTTCTCCGAACGGAGTTAAAGGTGAATTTCCAGTCAAGTGGGAAAACCTGAGGGTTATCCAAAATACTCAGAAGGTAGCCATTGTTGAGGTGGTGGGAGATAGCACCCCAATACGAAAAGTGTACCTGAAACGTTTGGTGAAACAAGACAATACAGGTATTTGGTCGGTAGTAGGTTACGACCCAGCCTAAAGCGAGCAGATTTCGGTAAATAACTGCAACCAACCTGTCATTAACTCAATCCTGGGCTTTTCTTTTACGGCCTGGTTTTTTTTTTGTCAGCACTAGGCGTAGTGTAGATGTAAGGGTACGGCATTTCTTGCAACAGGGTGAGTAGTTTTTTAAAATTATGCCACAAACAAGAAGTAGTGGAGTAAACAGTTTAGACTCCTATCAATTATATCAATGACATTTAAACTGAATGATACCCGCAGCAGGGCATCAGTTATCCTGAACGGAGGATATTTCAGAGGACCTCATGAACTGGTAAAAAAGGAAGACAAATGGTATGTTACAGGATTTTCCACTTGGCCGGAAAGCAAAGAACGAAATGATGTTTGTTGATACAGTGCAGTAGGAAGAGCGGTCGGTGTTAAAGGGCTCACGTTCCCTTTGAGGTGGAAATTTAGGGACTAAAAGGTTGGGAGGGAGAAGTGTGAATAGAAAAAGTCTGCTTATATGGAGCATGTTCGTTATTCTTCTAGCTGGACCGCCTCAAAACCATGCCTTGGGCTGTTGGGTTAAAATGTACCCCCAAAGACCGCAAATGAGATCGTTAAGGCTTTAGAACAATCGACAGATTGGGAACCAAACACAATCAAGACTTTAATCGGGAGATTAGTGAAAAAGGGGGCACTCGGTTTCCAAGAAGAAGGAAGGGCTTTTCATTACGATGCGTTAGTGACAGAGGAAGAGTGTATCAAAGCAGAGAGTAAGTTCTTTCTTACTCGATCTTCATCGTCTTTCTGCTGAGAGTAAGGTGAAATTAAAGTATGAACCTGTTTGGAGGAGGTTTAGGAAAAGGACCAATGGTTATTTTTATCCTGGTGCTGGTCATGAGCTTCACTGTTCCCTTCATCCGGTGTAGAGTGTAGACAATGGCGAAAGCAATTCTCAGGGTGTAACACTGGCGGAAAATTGTTTGCCTTCAGCCAGCAATGCCGGAGCAAAGGGTATCCAGGTTCAATTTGACGCCCAGGTAAAGAATGAAGAAAGTATTATCAAAATCGAATCGGCCCAAACAAAGAAAGGAAGTTCGGAGTCTTTGAACCTGATCGTACCCAAAGAAGCAGAAGCGAAAAAGCCCGTTACAGATCTATTAAAGACAACACTGGATATAACCCCGGAAAATGATGCGCTCAAGCTGGATTTCTCGCTACAGAATATCGCAGAGCAAGACCTGTCCTATCCTTCAGTTCCAGTCAGAAATTCGATATCTTGATTACGAACCAAAATGGAGAAGAAGTGTACAGGTGGTCCCATGACAAAGCCTTTTATGGTCATTGTGGATGCTAAGTTAAAAAAATATGAAAAGGCTTTCATTTTCGGAAATCTGGGACTACAAGGATAATGAAGGCAACAGAGTTCTACCCGGGAAATACACCATTACCGGAAAATTCCGGCCAAACTTAAGGACATAGGAACCATTAACCTGGGTGAATTAAAGGCGGCAAGAGATATTGAAGTAAAAATGACAATGATATTCGCAACCGCTAATGTAAAGTAAATGGCAAGAGGAGAAAAGTGCATGTTAATTATTTTACTGCGAACACAAAAAATAGAAAACCGCAGCATCCTAGAAGCTTTGTATGAAGAACATGCTTCTAGGATGTATAAGGTAGCATATAGGATTTTAAATGATGAACATTTGGCTCAGGACGCTGTTCAGGAAGCTTTTATTAATATTTCCAATAATCTCGAAAAGATCATTGGAACTGACTGTAATAAAATAAAGGCTTTATTCGTTATTATTGTTAGAAACGTTTCCATTGATATCTATCGAGTGAGGAAAAAGCAATACAGCGTTTCAATTGAAGAGATTAAAGAAGATTTACCCGAATCGGGACCAAGTGTTGAAGAAATTCTCATGAATAATGAAACATTTACCAGAGTGGCAGAAAAAATTAAGGAATTACATCCGTCTTATGCCGATATTCTTTCGCTTAAATTTTTTTATCACTATAAAGATGAGGAAATATCCCGGATTATAAATATTACACCGGAAAACATCCGAACACGGCTTCACCGGGCCAGAAAGAGTCTGATCAAATTATTATCTCAGGAACAGGAGGCGACAAATCATGAGTGAACAAGAATCAGCGAAGGTGCAAGCAAAGGAAAAAATGCTGGAAGCACTCTTCGAATATGCTGCTGCCTGTCATGTCGAAAACATAATCGCTGAGAATCCGATTGAGGATGATTCTGCTCCTGATTTTGCCCTTCCGCCCGAATTTGACCGAAAAATGAAGAGGCTGATTGCCAGGCATGACAGAAAAGAAACTTTTAACAAAATAAGAAAAAGGACCGTCAGGTTCCTGCCAAAAGCAGCGATCTTCTTGCTGGTCTTGTTAGGGAGTTTTACTATAGTCGTGGCTAGTGTTCAAGCTTTAAGAGTGAAAGCATTAAATATCATTCTGAATATCCAGAATCAATACACCAGCATCCAAACGAAAGACGAAAATAACGGTCAAACAAAACAGGCTACCGAGCAAATCCCGCCGAACTGGAGTGGATATGTTCCCAACTACATTTCCCATGGTTTTAAAGTTGTTAAAACAGAAGAACGTGATATGTTAAATGCTATTTATTATTCAAATGAGCAAGGCCAAACCATTCGATTCACCCAGTATCGAAGTAGCGATATAGACCTAAGAGTAGATACAGAAGATGCCACTGTACAAAATATTTCGATACACAACAGCGATGCACTTTTAGCCGAGAAACAAGGACTTGTCAGTATTGTCTGGAAGGAAGAATTTCTGTTTTCTCTTATAGGAGAAGCAGATAAAGCAGAGATGATTAAAATGGCTGAAAGTATAAGTAAAAAATAATGGAAATTTTCCCAATAAAAGTGTAACAAAAAGCCACCTTCTTTCGTTTATTTGTATGAAGGGATAAATGAAGGGAGGTGATTTTTATGAGAAAGAGAGCAGCAGTACTCGTCCTGTCACTTTTAATTCTTTGCGTGGCTCCCATGCAGGCGTTTGCCCTCGGGACAAATCAAGTAACCAACTTAGAAATAGGACCATTATGGGTCAGCATTACGGAATTCACAAATTCCTTTGAAATTTCCGGCAGCGGACTAGCTCAATTTGATACAAGCCTCTATGCACGTAGCAATATAAACAAAGTAGTCATTAATGCCAGCATTCAACAATACATCAATGGAAGCTGGCAGACAGTCAATAGCTGGACAAGCACTTCTTACAGCAACAGCGGCTATCTGAATCAAAAGTGGTATGTAATGAGCGGTTATTATTACCGCCTAGTTTCAACCGGAGCAGTTTATCAGGATGATGTCCTGGTAGAACAGACTTCTTACACGGGTTCAAGTTATTGGTATTAGGTAAATTTACATGCTTCAATTTCATGCAAATAGCTTATAAATGAATTACCAGCGCTAAGGGCAAACCTGTTAAAAGACAGGGACGCAAAGCCATAGGGTCTAAGGTGCTTACCAGCACTATGATAGCCTGGCTACCGCAGAGACTACGTGTCTAAACCTGCCCTTAGTGGCAGGCTTTTTGCGTTTTAGACGCAACGAGGGAATTCCATAATTTGATGCCAGTAATACAATGACATATTTCAATAAAATATGACCGTTATAGCCTTATTTATCATTTCATGTGAGTGAGGTGCTGGCAAATGGCAAATGGAATTTTAATAATAATAGAAAGGCTAGAGTAGCTAAACTAAAAAGATATAAAGGCACTTATCATGCAGAGATTAATTTCTCCGACACGGATATGTACCTTAGACCTATGCGGAATTCCACGCAGACCCCAATAAGTTTACAATTCAATACACCTCATACAAGCCGTAAAACCGCAATTTGTAAGCCACAAATTGCGGTTTTTTATTTGACAAAAAATCTGAATTTTCGACCGCAGGTTGCAATTAAATACTTTGACACCCTTGTCAAGTCGGTAGGGTGCCGCTCTCCTCCCTCCATTTCTGATTTTGAGAAATTCAAAAATCAGAAACGGAGGGAATCAAAATGCAGGAGGACAAAACATACACCCTGCTTGTCAATAAGAAGCGAATCCCGGTAACCGAGGAAGTTTACAAGGCATATTATCACAATAAAGAACGCGAAATCTATCTGGACAAGCTTTCCGAGCGAAATAATCTATCCTATGAAGAATGCGAGGAAAAAGGCATTCAGATAGATTACTTATTATCGCAGACACAGGAATCCGCGGAGGACAAGCTTATCAAGGCCGAGATGCTTTCCCGGCTGTCCGCGGCGATGGAAAAGCTGACGGAGCAGGAACGGCTGCTGATCTATACGCTGTTTTTCAAGGGCAAAAGCGAAAGAGAACTGTGCGCTATGCTCGGAATTGCAAAGACGACCCTGCATGATAGAAAAACGAAGATACTCGGCAAGCTAAAAAAGATACTACAAACTTAAAAATAATTCCGACCACCCCCTCACTTTTTTCCTTAAAGAAGTGAGGGGTTATTTTCATTATCTCCCTCGCTGTTCCTTGACAAGTGCATATACGGTGTATCGGGAAAACCACCTTTCCCGCCGCTTAGAAGCGGCAAGCCACATAAGCGGGAACGCCATGACCATTCCGCATGGAATGCGAGCGATTACACCCGGCTTTGAATCAGTCTGTTGCGGGCTGAATGGCGATGACGGGGAAAGGGATACACAATGATACTTCTGCCTTGAACGCCTCACCGCATTGGGCAGCCTGCGATGAATGACGGGATCATGTTGGTTTGGGTTGGAAACTGATACCCATGCCGGCTGATATGTTGCTCTCTAGCAAGGAGCAGACCGGTACATACCCTTGTATCAGGGACGTTGTGAACAAGTATGATACATATACTTTTGCCATTTTTGTTTGACGGCAGAACTATTGCGCCGGGACACAAAGCGATTGACGCCTTTATGTTTTTCGAAACCGTTGGTGCTCCGGCGCACCATTCTGTCGTTAGGCATTTTCATATTTTCGTAAATTCAAGGGAGATAAAAAATGTTTGATATAACTACGAGAGACTATTCCATTCTGGAAAAGTACATCCTGGCCGGAAGGATAAAGGCTGACAGCAGTTATTTCTTTACCCTGGACGGCAGATATATTGTTTATTTCCGATTTTCGGGAAAAAGATTTACATACTCCGTGCTGAACTACGCCACCGAGAAGTCAGTCGTGCTGGCAATCAGCCGAACTGTGCTCTCCGAAGCAGACTATCCAGGCCTTGTTAAAAAGTTACTCCACTGCAAGGTATATCAGTTTGTGCTGCCACCACAGCCCCAAATTCTGATTGAAGCCATATTCAGGCAGCTCCTGCCGGAATACGGCTATGTGGTGCGGGACAAGCAGATCGAACTGTCGGTGATGATGTTCGAGAGCATGAGGCATAAAAAGGTCGCCCTGTGCGAAGCCGAGGTGGGTACGGGCAAAACCCTTGCCTACCTTGTGGCTGCCATTGTCTACGGTCTGTACGAGGGGAAGGAAAGACGGGCGAGCCCCTATGTTTTTGCCAGTCCGATGAACCCGACACCCATTATCATTACCACCTCCAGCATTGATTTACAGCAGTCCATCATAAGGAAGTTTATCCCGGATCTTTCAAGGATACTGATGGAGTATAAAATCATCACAAGCCCCGTTACCGCCGTACTTCGAAAGGGAAAGGAGCATTATCTTTGTGAGGAACGCTACGCGGATTTCATGGGCTATCTAGCAAACAGCGATATTTCAATGGATGTAAGGCTTTATCAAAAGTTAAAAGCAAAGACACTGGAGCAGTGCGATATTGACCTGGACGCCTACCCCGACATCAAACAGCATGTGGTCCGCAAAATCAACGTGCCCAGGGACTGCGACCGCAAGTGCCCCTACTACAAAAGGTGCCGGTATATCGACCATATCAGCCGCGCCAGATCAGACGGCTATACCTTTCAGGTGACAAACCACAATTACTATCTTGCCAATGTGCAACGGGAGTATTCGGGACTTGCACCTCTGATACCGAAATGCGGCGTTCATATCATAGACGAGGCACATAAACTCTTGGACGCCGCCTATCAGATATTGGGAGAAACCTTTTCAAGCAGTCTGACGGGTGAGTTTATCCGAATCCTCCACAACCACACCACCGGCAACAAGGCCTATCACAAAAAAGCCTATCTGTTAACCGATGACCTGGCCTTTCATAACCAAAGGCTGTTTATGGAGCTTGAGAAAACCCTGCCCACGGATGAAACGGAGGAAAACCGGCGGAAAAACGTGAAGTTCAATGCCGCCGTCAAACAAGCTATGCGGGATTTGCAGACCAGCCTTGACGAGATATATCGGACCTGCTTTCAGGATATCTGCTGTCGGCAGCTTGGGCACTTGCACCGGGAAATCAGCGGCGGAATTGAAACCTTTCTGGCGCCGAAGGATATCATCTACTGGCTGGAGAAGGGCGGAGACGGATTATGGCAGCTTGCCGCCATCCCCACCAACATGGAAGCTCTGCTCTATGAGGTGCTGTGGAAAGGCATGGCCTCCAAAATACTGACCTCGGCCACCCTGACCGACGACACAGGCTACGGCTTTTTCAAGGAGCAGACAGGCATCGGTAAACTGTCCTCCTGGCTGCTGGCGGAGATACGGACGCCTTCACCCTTTGACTATAAGAGCAACACAAGGCTCTATCTCTCCGAGAAAATACCCTTTCCGGATAAAAACGACGAGCGGTACATAGCCGCCGTTTCGGATGAAATTGAAAAGCTGGTGGAGGCCACCTACGGCCATACCGCCATTTTGTTCACCTCCTACAAATTGCTATCGGCTGTGCATGAGCTATTGAAGGACAGAATCACCCATTTCCCCCTTATTACCATGCACAAGGGGACAAAGAACACTGCCGAGGCGTTTAGAAAAAGCCGGAACGGTGTCCTTTTCGCTTCCGGCTCCTTCTGGGAGGGCGTGGACTTCCCCGGCGATATCCTGTCCTCAATCATCGTGATCAATCTGCCCTTTCCCGTACCGTCACCCATCATGGAGTACAAGAAGAAGGACTTTTCCTCTCTTTCCCAATTTATTGACAGGTATGCCTTCCCGGTGATGATTGCCAGGCTCCGGCAGGGTCTTGGACGGCTGATCCGCAGCGAAACCGATACGGGAGTGGTCGCCATTTTGGATTATCGCGCGAGCAGGTACGGCAAATACCATCGCAGGGTGCTGGCTTCCATCCTCGGATATACCCTGGTCGGGTCCATTGACGAGGTTGGGGAGTTTGTGAAAAGCGTCAAGGCTGCGGAGTATTTTGAATAAATAATTAAGCTTTTTACCTGCCACATACCTTTAGGAAAGGATGAAGATGACTTGAGAATTCTTAAAAACCGGATATTTTTAAGTGCCCTCTGCATTATCCTGGCAGCAGCCATTTCCTTTGTGCTGCTGCCAAAGCTTTACGCGGACAAGGGCGCGACCGTGACGGTGCTCCGGGCGGCGGAGGATATCCCCGCAGGAACCAGGATAGAGGACAAACAACTGGCTGCGGTGGAGGTGGGAAGCTTCGGCCTGCCCGACGGCATTGTCGAAGACAAGACCTTGATTGTGGGGAAGATCGCACAGACCGATATTGCTAAAGGGGATTACCTGTTTTTCCAAAAGCTCGGTGAGTTTATCGCGGATGAAAAGCTGGACCGTATTGCCGTGGAGAATAAGCGCCTGGTTACTGTGAGTGTGCCGAGTATTGCCGCAGGACTTTCCTCCCACCTGCAAAGCGGCGACATTGTGACGGTGGCCGTGTTTTCAAGCCAAAAGAATGAAGGGACTACAAGTCAAAGTGCTTCTTCACAGGTAATCCTTTACCCCGAACTGAAAGGGCTAGAGGTTTACAGCGTAGAAAATTCCCGCACGCAGAGCACTGCCCAGGTCCGGGAGCAGCAAGCAGAAAAACAGCAAGGCTCCAGTGACCCCATCCCCAAAGCCGTCACCCTGATTGTCACCGAAGCTCAGGCAACCAAGCTTATCGAAGCCGAGTACACCGGCAAGCTGCACTTAATCTTTGAAAAAAGGGGGATGAGCCATGAGCGGTAAAATCGTCACCGTATGGGGCGGTGACAACAGCGGGAAAAGCACCTTTGCGGTCAACCTGGCCTGCGCCCTTTCCAGCCGCGATTGTCTGGTGGGCCTCATTTCCTCCAGTCTGACCTATGGCAATCTTCAAATCTTTTTTGGACAAAGCGTCCCGCCGGAAAAGGGCCTGTTTCACGCGCTGCATGAGGATAATCCCAACATCGGCGAGAAATTTTCAGAATACGAGAAAAGCAAGAACCTGTTTTTCCTGTCCGCTCCCACGCACTACACCGGCCTTCTTTGCGACACAGTGACGCTTAAAGGCGTGGAGCGGATGATTACCGCTGCGTCCCTGGTGTTCGACATCCTGATCATTGATGGTGCCGGGGAGCTTGCAAACCCAGTATCCGGTGCAGGGCTCTGGATGGCCGAAAAGATTTACACCCTGCACAAGCCGTCTATAGCGGCGCAAATGTGGTATCAGGGCATAGAAGATTTTGTACGGGAGCTGCACATTGCCGGCAAGCAAATCCATGTCATGCAGGCTCCCAACGGCGAGTTTGACGACAAGGTCTTTCAAAGTATGATGGGACTTTCCTTTGCCTATGAGCTGCCCTTTGTAAAACGGGCGGGCGAGCTGGAAAACGCCGGGACGCCTATCTATCTCTTGCACGACAGAGTATGCAGGCGGTACGGCAGGGTGCTGGAGCAAATATCCGAGGAAATCTGCGGAGGCAAAGCATGATGAATAATAAGTTTTCAATCAATGAGCTGATTTACAGGGCCAACAAGCAGCGCTCCGACAGCGGAGAAAACAGCCTGGAGGCCCAGGACTATGGCGAAATCCTGGATAAGCTGCAGCGGATCATCGCCAAAAACCACTCCACCGAGCTGGCGCAGGTATTGTACTCGGAGGAAGCCGAGGAAAAGTTGAAAGATTTGATTATGCAGTATCTGAACAGTGAACATATGGTGGCGAAAGGAATTGCCAACATCTCCGAGCTGGTGGACGCCGTATATTTCGATATGGCTGGCATGGGGCTTTTATCCTCCTATCTCAAGGATGATGAAGTGGAAGAAGTGAACGTCAACGGCTATAACGGTATATGGATTTTATACAAGGACAAAAAGGTGCGGCTTTCATCCACCTTCGGCAGCCCGGAGGCTTGCGCCAACATCACCAGAAAAATGAGCCGGTTTGGGAACGTCATCCTGGACGGCTCCAAGCCCATCGGGGACAGTTTTATCGCACGGGGCATACGCATGTCGGGCGCCATCGCCCCCTGTGTGGACCCTGACGCCGGAGCCATTGCTTCGGTCCGAAAGCAAAAGCCCTCCTACATCACACGGGAAAACCTCATCGGCTGGAATACGGCCACGGCGGATGAACTGGATTTTCTCACCCTATGCATCAACAATGGCATATCGGTCGCCCTGGCCGGAGCCACTGGCAGCGGAAAAACCTCTGACATGGGATATGTTTTAAGCTGTGTATCCCAGGACAAAAGAATTGTGACCATAGAGGACACCCGCGAGCTGACCCTGACACAGTTTGATGAAAACGGGGTGATGACGAATGACGTGATTCACCTTCTCACGAAGGAGGAACCCAACCCCATCACTATGCTGGACCTTTTAAAACTGTCATTAAGGCTGCACCCTGAAATCCTTGTGCCGGCAGAAATGCGGGGCAAGGAAGCCCTGACGGTGCAGGAGGCCGGACGGACGGGGCACACCATCATCAGCACCCTCCACGCTAACAGTGCGCGGACGGCCTATGAAAGAATCCTCACCATGTGCCTAGAGGCTGGAACGTCCTTGTCGGAGGAACGATTGCTCAAAAACATCGTGGAAGCTTTCCCTATTATGGTATTTAAGATGCAGCTCCCCGACAAATCCCGCAAGTACATGGAGGTGTTTGAAGCCACCGGAGTAAAAGACGGCGGAGTCACAGGCAATACCCTTTTCAAATATCAAGTAGACCAATATGAAAGGGATGAAGCCGGAAGAATCGTAAAGGTCGTGGGAAACCACAAGCGTTTGGGCTGCATCTCCTCCACCCTTGCCGAACGGCTGCTGGTAGGTGGCGTTGAGTTAAAGGAAATCCGCCGTTTTGCAGGAAACGGGTTTATGTTGAGGGAGGCCGACCATGAATAATATTCAGCTATCTCTTGCTATTATTTTTGCATTGATTAGCCTGTCCCTTTTTCTCCTGTTGAAACTAAATCCTTTTGTGATGGAGAAAAACCCCCTGAAAAAGCGGCGGCTTTACCTGTCGGGGGCCAGGCTGAAGATATCCGAGCGGATCGACCACCGGTTCCAAACCCTGTTCCGGCAGACCGGCACCACGCTGAAAAAATTCATCCTGATGATGGCTGCGGCTTTTACTGCGGGGTTTCTGGCCGGAAGCTTGCTTTTTAGCAACTCCGGACTGGCAGCGGTTATGGCGGTCTGCCTCGTCCCCGCCCCTTACTTTTACCTGACCATAAAAAGTGCTAGGGCGGCAAGGGAAGAGATTGAAGGACTGGAGAACATCATGTCCGTTATTACCAATGCCTTTGCGGGATGTGACGACATCATCAAGGCGGTGGAAACCTATGTGCAGGAGAAAAACCGGTATATCCACGTGAATCTGCGCAGGCCGACACCCTTTGACGAGTTCGTCTCCGAAATCCGGCTCATCAACCCCAATGTGGAGCACGGACTGTACCGCCTGTCGGCAAAGGTAAAGAACCGGTATTTTGCCGAGTGGATTAAAATGCTCATCCTCTGCTACCATGACCGGCGGCTGAAATTCGCCCTGTTCCCCATCATCCAGTCCATGAACGACGCCAAAGCGATGCAAATCGAAAGCGACAGCATGATGGTGAGGGTCTGGAGGGATTACCTGATGACGGTAGGCATGATGTTCAGCATTATTCCCCTCATGCGTTTTTCCAATGCCGAATGGTTTGCCATCCTGACGGAAACCACCATCGGGAAGCTATTGATTGTGGTTATGCTGCTGACCGCCCTTGCGACTTCCTTCTACGTAATGAAGGTGACAAAACCAGCAAACAGATAGGAGGTTCAAATTTGCTATATAAAATCATTGTCTTTGTCCTGCTGACTGCGGCAGGCTTTCTTATTTGCCGACAGATACTCAAGATACCCAGGTCGAGTATGAAGAAAAACATCAAAAACGTACAGGCAGAAAAAGAACAGTCAGGAGCAAGGTTATTAAACCTCTTTGTCATGCCCCTGGTAAAGCCGGTATCCCGGCTTATACGAATCGACCCGGAGGAGGAAGCAAAAATGGCATCCATGTTGCGGCGCGGAGGGCTTGACCTGACACCGAAGGAATATCACGCGCGGGCTCTCATCTGTGCCGCCTTCACCCTGCCGCTTTTGCTTCTGCTCCTGGCAGCCGGGGCGACGAACATCGCCCCCGTAATCCTTATCTTTGCGGTGGTGGTGTATTTTCACTTTGTGACCGACCTTAAAGACAAGCTGAAAGAGAAAAAAAGATTGATTGAAATGGAGCTTCCCAGCTTTGTCCGTTCCATCCTCTACAAGCTGGACGACATCAGGGTAAACAACGAAAAAGCAGTTGTGCAGGTGGACCTGATCCAGATATTCGAGGATTACCTGAAGATATCCAGCGAAGTTTTTTACTATGATATTGCCGTCTTGGTGATGGAAATGAAGGCAAAAGACATAGAAACCGCCCTGCGGAACTTCAAAGAACGCGTCGGGCTTTCGGAGGTGTCCTTTTTGGTCAACGCCCTCATCGGCCTGTACCGCGGTGAGCATCAGGGCGAAGCGCTGATGTATCTTGCCAAGGATATGGACCTCAAGGCAAAGGAAGCCCTGCGGAAAAACCTCAACAGGCTGCCCGGCAAAATCAAACTTGCATCCATCCCCCTGGTGGCAGTGACCCTTGCCAGCCTTTTATATGTCATCGGCTCTCACTTGATTACGTCAATGGGGGGACTTTTTTAGTGCCAAAAGGCGATAAGCATCGAATTACAGCGTTGCACTGCGGTCGGAAAGTCCTCACATACAGGAAGTATGCTCCGGGCTTTCCGCCTTGTGCGCCTTGTACTTCTCGCTTCTAGCTTTTTGGAGGGCAAATAAGTGAAAACGGGGCAACCCTTTTCAAATACAACTATATTTTCAGGAGGTTAAGCATGAGCAACAGGACGAACCCAATCCAAACCACAGAGGAAAGGAGGTTAATACCCATGAGAAGCAGAATCATAAGCGCCTTTTTAAGGACAAAAGGGCTGCTGCGGAGCAGGTCCGGCGATCAGATGACGGGCTGGCTCATTGTCGTACTGGTCGTCGTAGTCGTGGGCGCAGTGTTTATGACGTTGTACCAGGGCTCGATTACCACCATTTGGAACAGCATTGTCAGCAAGATTACCGGCTTACTGAGCTAAAATCGTCAAAAACTCAAAAGACCATTGAGGCATGAGGGTAGAATCCCCCTTTTTCCTTTGAAACCCAAATTCAAAAAATAAATGTTTATGGAGGTATTTATATTATGTTGAGAACCTTGAAAAATAAAATGCAGTTGGCGAGCTTGAAGGCAAGGAAGGTATTGACTAATCCATCTGGTGACCAAATGACGGGCTGGCTGATTGTGGTGCTGATCGTCGTAGTCGTGGGCGCAGTGTTTATGACATTGTACCAGGGCTCGATTACCACTATCTGGAACAGCATTGTCAGCAAGATTACCGGCTTACTGAGCTAAAATCGTCAAAAACTCAAAAGACCATTGAGGCATGGGGGTAGAATTCCCCCTTTTTCCTTTGAAACTCATATCCCCAAAAATAAATGTTTATGGAGGTATTTATATTATGTTGAGAACCTTGAAAAACAAAATGCAGTTAGCGAGCTTGAAGGCAAGGAAGGTATTGACCAATCCATCCGGTGACCAAATGACGGGCTGGTTGATTGTGGTGCTGATCGTCGTGGTTGTGGGCGCGGTGTTTATGACATTGTACCAGGGTTCGATTACCACTATCTGGAACAGCATTGTCAGCAAGATTACCGGCTTATTGAGCTGATGGCAGACGCAACAGGTATATCCGCTCATGCGGGAGGTGTGAAAAGTCAGATGAACAGGCAGCACCGGGGCATAGGGGGGAGATTTTCTCCCCTCTTGCCTTTATCTGACAGAAGGGGCAGCTCTTACTACGACCTGATTATCAAGACCTTTGTAATTATCACGTTGCTGGCGACAGTGCTGTCCTTTCTGAGCATTTTCACCACGTATTTGAACCTTAACCATATCTGCCGCCGAGTGGTCCGGGTGGTTGAACTGGATGGGCAGGTATCAGATACGGTCTATGATGTGTTTTACAAGCTAAAAGAGCAGACTGGCCTGTCGCCGGAAATGATCATCGAAGATGTTGCTTACTGTGACGAGCAGAACCAAAGAATCCAGTTAAGGGATACCTTTACTGTGGATATGGAGTACAACCATGTATTCACCATTTTCAGACCTTCTTTCGCGCCACCCGTCCAGATTATCATACCCATGAAAGTGAGGATTGCAGGCATGTCGGAAAAATATTGGAAGGTTCCGGACTGACAACGAAAAATACAGGAGGGAGGCGTATTTGTGTGGCAAAAGCCCTGCGAATCCTAAAAAGTCAAAAAGGGGACACCCTATTTTTCATTTTTATCATCGTGTTTGTCATCCTGACCCTTTCAGCCATCATCATCGAATATTTTCGGCTCGAAAGCCTGTACCAGCAGGTGGAATATGAATTGCAGCGCGGGGTAAATTCAGCGGTGGAGTATGCCATCCTGGACGAATACCGCAGGGATGACACCGCAAAAATGGACACCGCCATCGCAGAGCAGGAGCTGTACGACTATTTTAACCAAAACATGAAGCTGGACCAGGAGCTTAACAAATACTCCGACAACAGGTTTGTGTACCAGCTTAAAATACGGACCTTCTCGGCTGCGGAAAGCCCGCCTCGCCTTACCATAGAGGGCTGGATTGGAACCCGCAGCATCTTCAACTTTTTAACGGGAGAAATACGGCTGCCCTTTACCATATCCAGCAGCAACAGCCGAATTGATTAAGGGGGGTCCCAATGAAACGAAAAGCATTATTTACCCTGCCCTTTATGTTGCTGTGCTTTATGCTGCTGTCGGTAAATGCCTATGCCATGACGGACAGCGACATAGAGATAACGGTAACGGCTCCGGTAGACAGCCTGGCCAGCGAAAACGGAGTGGTTGCCGTGGAACAATTTCCCGCCCAGGTGAAAATCGACACCATCGCAAAGGTGGGTACAATAACGGATGTTCAAGCAACATACAAGGGTAAAACCCAGGCGACTTCGTCAGCATGCATTTTAACAATAGAAGATAAAGCCGACTGCGGGGCGTACACCATCACCGCAAAAACGGACAAAGGTGCCGTCTTCACTGTTACGGCTAATGTGGTGTTTCAGGTAAGGGCCGTCTATGACATCCGTTACCGCACTACAGCCATGAATATTCAGGAAATCTATGAGGGCGACAAGCTGATAAAGTCTTTTCCCACGCCGCAGCGCATTCGGCTGGAAAACGCAAATACCGTTGCCGAGGATGAAAAGGAGCGAATAGCCGGCCTGATCGGCAGGAGCGACGGTAAAACCTATTCGCTAAAGGGCAGCCTGGTGGTGGAAATTCACAATTTTACAACGGGCAAAATTTATGGCTCCTATGACACGGACGAGAATTTTGACCGTCTCACCACCGGCTACGGCTGGACGCCCAAAGCCCTGATTGCCTTTGAAACTATGAGAAACACGGCGATTTCCTATCAGGCCCCCGTAAAGCTTGATATCGAAGCTGCTTGGTGCGATGAAAAAAAGCAGGAGATTTACGGAAAGCTGTCGGCACAGGACAAGGGAGTACCGGAAGTTCTCTACCCTTACCAGACCACCGCCGTAACCTTTTCAAAGGAGGACATCCCCCTGTCCCGCAATTTTATTTACCTGGGGCTGGAATGGGATTACACCCCGGAGGCTGCCGGGTATGCTGACGGAGAAAGCAAGACCCAAACCAGCATTACCCAACCAATCAACTACAAAATTCCGGCAGCAGACTTCTATTTTAAATTCAAAAAGCAGGATGCCGCCGACCTTTCGGTTGTGATTAACGCTCCTGCCACAGTGTACCGGGGTGACAGCTATTCCTTTAACGTGACCTTTACCAACAGTGGAATCCATCCGGCCTATGACGTACCACTCAAAGGCAAGGTGGATGACGACCTGATGAAAGAAATTCCTGAAATGCAAGACTTCTCACCCAATGAGAGCAAAACCTACACCATCCGGCACAAGGCCGACACCTCTGCCGATGTGATACACCTGTGGGCCAATATCGGTGTGCCGGAGGGCTTCATCGATGAAAATCTTTCCAACAACACGGCCACGACGGACATCCGGGTGGTTGAGAAACCTGCACCGGAGCGTTCAAAAACCCCTGAACCCAAAGACAACCCGCAGCAACCCGATAACCCCGTCCCACCGGAGGATACCCCTCCCGTCTCTCCAGAGCTGTGCGATCTATCCGCAAGTATTCTTACGCCGCCTACAGTGTATGAGCATGAGAGCTACAGCTTTACCGTAAGCTTTACCAACCAATCCGGCACGGAACTGAAAAATGCAGTATTGCAGGGGACAAACAACGAGGCCGCTTTGATGCAAATTCTCAAAACTTGTGACTTCAGACCCCAGGAAACAAAATCGTTCACTATCACAGCTACGGCGGGAAGCAAGGGTGAAGTATATAACTTGTGGGCCAATATTGGAGCGCCGGATGGCTTTCGGGATGAAAACCCGGTCAACAACACCGCCGTTTCAAAAATAACGGTGGTGGCAAAATCCTTCGGCGACCCGACAGACCCCGGCAATCCACCCGACAACCCCGATAACCCATCGGACAATCCCGATAATCCTAACAATCCACCGGACGGTCCTGTCACCCCTGATAATCCGCCCGACAATCCTGATAATCCAACTGACCCGGAGGTGCCTGCGAAAATGCCGTGTGACGTATGGACAAACCTTTCCAGTCCGCCTATGGTCTATGAGCAGGAGGAATACAGCTTTACCGTGTATTTTGCCAATTCCACGGACAAAGCGCTGTCAGGAGTGAGCTTAAACGCTTCCATCAACGGCAGCACGGTTTTAACTGTGCCGTCCCAGGCGGATTTTAAAGCCTATGAGAAAAAGGTGTTCCTTGTTAAAGCCACAGCGGGAGAAAAAGGGGCAACTATCCATCTGTCAGCGCAGATAATACCGCCTGCCGAATACAAGGATACCAACCCAGGCAACAATCTGGTTACAGCGGAGATTATGGTATTGGAACGTCCCTATGACCTGGATGTGCAGCGCATCACGCCCGACCAGTACAAGGAGCAGCAGACGGTCATTACGACCATCAAGGTATCCAACAAGGGAAGCCAGGACTTTACACCCGGAAAACAGGTCATTGTCCTGTTGGAAATCCCCGAACTTGCTTTGTCGAAGCGTGTGGATGCCGTTGTTATGGAACAAGACACCTGGAACGTTGTGGCGGTTAAATGGGATACTCCGAGCGTTCAGGCCGATAAAAACATTACCCTGATTGCCACCATCAACCCTGACCGGACTTTGAACAATGAAAGCTCCACCAACAACAATACTTATACCCAACGGGCTGTTATCAAAAACGTGACCTATGATGAGCCGGAAGAAAGCAGAACCATCCCGGTGCCGCCACAAAGAAGCGACCAGCCGAAAGTCACCTGGTGGGAGCAGCGCTATGAAAGCGGTCAATTTGTATGGCAGCAGTTTTACGCAGAGCTGAAAGTCACTGCCACGCTGGACTACGACACGAAAGCAAAGGGCTATCTCAAGTCGGGCTATGGCTTTTCAATCAACGTCACGACCACCGTGGACACCGATTATGACAGGCCGGAGCTGATTACTGTGCCACAGACCGCGGAGGTATACCTGCCGCAGTACCGCTATGAAACGGCCATTCCCTTAATGGCCGACGGTACAAACCATTTTACCTTCAGGGAAAACCCGACCTCACCCTTTAAATATAAGAAGCAGTACGTGCCGGTGTGGTTCCCTGACAACAAGGACTACATTGTGCAGCTTCTTGTCACCGACGTGCATTCGCCTGGAGGAACGCTGTCCAAATGGATTACCGGAGGGGAGCTTAAAATATTCGTGGTTGACAGCATGTATTCCGATGATGTAACTACAGGGAGTTGATGAATATGCTGCTTTGCGCCGTTCCCATCCTGTGGGCGGCAGTATCGGATTATAGGAAGCGGATCATCCCCGATTGGACATGGATTGCAGTCCTTCTGATCGGCGGTGTATCCGCTTCTCTTTTTAATACGCCGTATATTCCCTTGCTTGAAAGGATTTTAGGGTTTCTGCTGCCCGGTGTGAGCCTGTTATTTTTTGCCGTCAAATATGGCGGCGTCGGAGGCGGCGATATCAAGCTGACGGCGGCAATGGGCTTTAGTTTCGGGCTGTGTGGTCTTGTAGTCATCCTCTTTTTCGCGCTTCTTCCCGCCTGCATCTACGCAAAAGCGACAAAGCAAAAGAGCGTACCCCTGGCCGTATTTTTGTGCGTCGGCTTTTTCGCCTATGTCGGTCTTTCCCGTTTTTCATAAAACAATGTTTTTCAAAGTATGATGGGTGTTGACGATAGCGGCATTCAAGGAGGAATCGTTTATGACGTTTTTTCACGATGAAGCCCACCGCCAGAATGTTTTGTACTGCCTGCGGAAGAAAAACCGGATTTATCCCGACGGAAAGGCTGACAACTATTACCTGTCAGCCTTATATATTTTGCTCTCCACTAAGAACGACCTGTATAAAAAGACCCGCCGCTTTATTAATGGGGAGGGCATCGACTTTGAAAAAATGCTGTCCGCCCAGGATTTTCCCAGCAGCGAAATAAAGCTCATCAAGCTGGCGGCCAACCTTTTTAACGGTTCTATGGAGGTTTCTCCTTCGGAACTGATAAATACGCTGGATGATGAAAACTTTGAGATGGCGCTGCAAGCCATTTTTTTAAGACGTACCGGCTGCCATGTCCGGGATTTGCTTCCTGCGGTGGAGGCGGTTCCTGAACTGGAACAGGAAGACGACGAAGAAATGGAGAGGTACTAAGCCTTAATGTCCAAATTGCCAATAGAAAAGACGAACGACTTTTACGTTGAAAAGAAAGGGGTAAGCAATGGACAATGCATCGAAGCTTGATCTGGAAGCTATGCGAAATGTTGATATACGCACGGTTGATCCGGCTACGCTGGTGGATATCTGCGCTGTGAAAATAGACAAAAATCTGCCCCAATCCGAAAGGATCAGGGACTTTATCCGTCAAATCAAAAATCCTTACTGCTACAAATGCGGCAAGGCGATTGTCAAGGTAAGCTTTTCGGAAACAACTGCGACATTGGAAGACCGGCTGGAGCATTATTTAAAATCATTGTAGGAGCCTGAAATGAAAATTTGCAATTTGATGGCAAAGCTTTTGGAATTCAATCTGGACGCGTGGTTAGATTTATGCTATCATCAAGCATAAATAGGCACTTAAATCGGTGGCGCCCGGTTGTTGAAAGTTTTTGCTGATGAACTTCAACAATCAGGAGGCTGCCATTATGGAAAACTTAACAGGCAATAAGATTTTCAATGCTGCGATCTACGTCCGCCTTTCCAAAGAGGACGGTGACAAGGTTGAGAGCGACAGCATTGTAAACCAAAAAGATTTGATCCGGGATTACCTGAAAGGTATGCCGGATATTTGTGTTTGCTCGGAACGGGTGGACGATGGTTATTCCGGTGTGAATTTTGAACGTCCCGACTTTCATAAAATGATGGAAGAAGTAAGGGCAGGAAAAATCAACTGCATCATCGTCAAGGACCTGTCCCGTTTCGGCAGGAACTTTGTGGAGGCCGGGCGGTATATCGATCAGATATTCCCGTTCCTCGGTGTGCGTTTTATCGCCATCAACGATGGCTATGACAGCTTTTGCGGCAAGTCGTCCTCCGACAAGATACTCATCCCGTTTAAGAATTTGGTAAACGACGCCTATTGCCGCGACATATCGGTCAAAATCAGGAGCCAGCTTGAAATCAAACGCAAAAAAGGCGATTTCATCGGCTCCTTTGCCGTATACGGATACCTGAAGGCGCCGGACGACCGGCACAGGCTGATGGTGGATGAATATGCTTCTACGGTTGTGCAGGATATTTTCAAATGGAAGCTGCAAGGTATCAGCCAGCTGCGTATAGCCGACAGACTCAATGAAATGGGGATACTGTCCCCTATGGAATACAAACGCTCCTGCGGGATGAACTACAAAAGTGGATTTCAAACCAACCCCAAGGCTAAATGGACTGCCGTTTCGGTGGGGCGCATCCTTCGCAATGAATTTTATATTGGAACACTGGTGCAGGGCAAACGGAGCACCCCCAACCACAAAATCCGGACCCAGATACTAAAGCCCCAGGAAGATTGGATACGGGTGGAAAACAGCCACGAGGCCATCATTGCCCCGGAGGATTTTCGGGCAGTCAACCGCCTGCTCCTGCGGGATACGCGGGTCGCACCCGCCGAGGAAACGGTCTATCTGTTCAGCGGCCTGATTTTTTGTGGGGACTGTCGCCGGAATATGGTGCGCAACGGCGTTTGCCAAAACGGGAAAACCTACACCTATTATATGTGCGGAAGCAACCGGACATCAAAAGAATGTACTGCCCATCGCATCAGAGAAAAAACGGTGGAACAGGCTGTATTCCAATCCCTGAAAACCCATATTGAAAACATCATCAATGTAGAGCGTATTCTGCACTATATCAATACCCTGCCCTTTCAGCAGAACGAAGTCAAAAAGATCGACGCCCAGCTTGTCAAAAACCGTGAAGAAATCGAACGCTGCAATTTACTTAAGGCAAGCCTGTATGAATCCATGATCAGCGGTATACACAGCAAGGCCGAGTATCTGGAAATGAAAGAAATGTACGAAGGCAGACGGAAGGACGCCTTAGCCGCCGAAGCACGTCTCCAGAAGGAAATCGACGCCATCCTGGGTTTTCAGAGCGACAAATGCCAATGGATCGAGCGGTTTAAACAGTACAGGGACATTACTGAGCTGACAAGGGTAATCGTCGTAACACTCATTGACAAAATCCTGGTCCATGAGGGGATGCGCGTTGATATTCACTTCAAGTA
This sequence comes from Desulfosporosinus sp. BICA1-9, assembly GCF_000802135.1. Classification (NCBI taxonomy): domain Bacteria; kingdom Bacillati; phylum Bacillota; class Clostridia; order Eubacteriales; family Desulfitobacteriaceae; genus Desulfosporosinus; species Desulfosporosinus sp. BICA1-9. The sequence continues at coordinate 25,004 of NZ_JUEE01000133.1, read as the reverse complement.
TCAGTATGATTTTGACCGGATGGTGGAAACCATCGGGAATGTAAACCGGATCCAGCCCATTCCCATGCTCCTGCCGACAAGGGAGGCGATGTAAATGGCGAGAAAAAGCAGAGTATCCGCCATTGCCGCCGACACCATGCCTGTGCAGCAGCCTGAAAAAGTCTATAGCACGGGGATTTACGCGCGTCTTTCGGTTGAGGACAACAACCGCAAAGAGGACAGCGATTCCATCGAAATGCAGAAGTATATGCTGCAAAAGTATGTTAATGGGCAGCCGGACATGCGTATATACTCCCTTTACTGCGATAACGGACGAACCGGAACCAACTTTGAACGCCCCGAATTTGAACGGCTGATGGACGACGTGAGAGCCGGAAAAGTGGATTGTATTGTGGTGAAGGACCTGTCCCGCCTCGGCAGGAATTACATTGAAACCGGCCACTATATGGAAAAGATATTCCCGTTTCTCGGTGTGCGCTTCATTGCCGTGAACGACGGCTACGACAGCCTGACCGGTCAAAACGGGAACGACCTTATCGTTTCGCTGAAAAACCTGATCAACGATATTTATGCCAAGGACATTTCCAAAAAATCCGGTTCAGCGTTAGCGGTAAAGCAAAGAAACGGCGAATTTATCGGGGCCTATCCTCCCTATGGCTACCTGAAAGACAAGGATGACAAGCACAGGCTGGTGCCCGACCCCAATACGGCCCACATAGCCCGTCAGATATTCCTCTGGAAAGCGGAAGGCCTAGGAATCAACATCATTGCCCGAAGGCTCAACCAAATGGGTGCGCCATCCCCGGCAAAATATCGTTATCTATCGGGTGTTTTAAAGAAAGAACCTACCGGGAGCGGCGCCATCTGGCAGGGACAGAGCATCAAGCTGATAACCTCCAATTTGATGTATGCGGGGCATATGGCGCAGGGGAAAAGCAGAAAATCCCTGTACGATGGGCAGCCGATCACCATGATTGCGCAGTCTGATTGGGTCGTTGTAAGGGATACCCATGAGCCGATCATTGACGAGGACACCTTTAGCAAAGTGCAAAAAATCAAAGAAGAGCAGAACCGCCTGCGCGTTTCCCTGAACGGGAAATATGCAGCCATCTCCAATAAAGAAAACGTGTTCAGGGGCCTTCTTTACTGTGACGACTGCAAAACCAAAATGGTTCGGTACAAGGATGTTTCCAAGGCCGGCTCGGTATGCTACCGCTTTATCTGCCGGGTGTATGCCCAAAACCTTTCCCTGATCTGTACCAATAAATCGGTGCGGGAGGATAAGCTGTTTGAATCGGTACATGCCGCCATTCAAAGCCAGATCGACCTATCGATAGATATGGAAAGGATGCTGGAAAGGCTCAACCGGCAGGAGGATTTTCAAACGTCGCAAAAAGAAGTTGAAGAAAAAATCAGCGTCACGCGTCGAAAGCTGAAACGCATCACCTTCCTGAAAGGTTCGCTGTTTGAATCCTACACAGACCATCTGCTGTCGGAGGATGAATACTTGTATTCTAAAAAAAGCTACGATGAGGATATCGAACGTCTGCAAACCGAGCTTAATGCTTTGGAACGGGAAAGCCTGAACTACGAAAAAACCCTGACCCCTCAAAACGAGTGGATTCAGGCGTTTCAAAAATACAAGGACAAAACGTCCATTACAAGAGAAATGGCCTTGGAGCTGATCCGGTGCATTTGGGTATCTGACTACAACAGTATCGAAATCGTATGGAACTACGGCGACGAATATAAGAAAATCCTTCCTTATAAAGAGGGGGCGTGTCTGTAATGTCTAAAAAAGTCGCCCTCTATATTCGCCTTTCCTCAGAGGATGAAAACAAAGGCGAAAGCAACAGCATCAAGAACCAAAGGGATTTGCTCCACAGCTACCTTGCTGACCATGTGGAATTTGCGCAGGATGAGATCCTCGAATTTTGCGACGACGGATTTTCCGGCACCAATTTTGACCGTCCTGCCATAAAGCGGCTTCTTGACAGGGTAAAACGAAAGGAAATCCACTGCATACTTGTTAAGGATTTTTCCCGTTTCGGCAGAAATTTTCTTGAGGTATGCGACTACCTGGATCAGATATTCCCTTTTCTCCGTGTCCGGTTTATCGCGGTGAACGAAAATTACGACAGCATCAAGAGCAACGGGAGTTCTATTGGAATGGATGTGGCGTTTAAAACGCTGATCTATGAGCTTTACAGCCGGGATATCTCCGAGAAAATCCGCAGCGTTCAGCAGGCGAAATTCAAAAAAGGTGAATACCTGTGCGCCATTGCCTTTTACGGCTATGCAAGGTCAGAAGAGAAGAAAAACAGCCTTGTAGTGGACGAACCTGCCGCCGCTGTGGTCAGAAGGATTTTTCATATGGCATATGAAGGTATCTCTTTCATGCAGATTGCCATCACTCTGAATAAGGAGAAGATTCCTTCTCCCCTGATGTACCGCAGGGAAAACCATACCGACAAAGACCGGGGCTGGAAGGTCGCGGGAGACCAGACGGTATGGACGTCGGTGGCCATTAGGCGGATACTATACGATGAACGATACACCGGAAAGCTGGTCAGCCGCAAGCGGACAAAGGTGGACATTTCCCTTAAAAAAACCGTGACACTGCCGAAAAGCGAGTGGATAATCGTGCCAGGCACCCATGAGGCCATTGTATCCGAGGAAATGTTCCAAAAGGTGCAGTCTAAATCCAAAACAAGAATCATACCTGGCTGGACAAATCAGCCGAAGCATATTTTTTACGGGAAACTGAAATGCGCTCAGTGCAATCATAGCCTGCAAAGAAACCTGCTTCGCAAGGAATATTTCTATCGTTGTGAAGCAGGAATGGCTGCTCAGAACGAGCAATGCCAAACGGTAAAGCTCTCCGAGCAGACACTTAAGCAAACACTGCTGTCGGCCATAGACGCACAAATCCGGCTTATCCAGTGCATCCTTTCCAAAGAAGGCCGTTTGAAAAAAGCCGGCGATGCCATCACTAAGCTGCAAAAGCAGGTCAAAGAACAGCGTGCCATGCTGGACAAATGGAAGCTGGCTAAGATACTGGCTTATGAGGAATTCTGCGACGGGAAAATCCCGAAGGACAAATACCTGAAACGAAAAGAGGAATATTCGGAAAGCATATCGTCAGCGGAGGCTTCAATCCTCCGCTGGGAGAAGGCGGTTAATCAGGAAAACCTTCAAACCCAGGAAGATACTGAACTGCAAAGCTGTCAAAGGTTTGCGTCTGCAAAAGAGCTGACCAGGGAAATGCTGGAGGAATTTATTCAAGTCATTCGCGTCTACAACAATGGGGCGATAGAGATTGTTTGGAATTTTAAAGATTATAACAACACCTGTATCCCGCAATGAAAGCGGGATACAGGATAAAGGAGAAGATGATATGATGAAAAATAAGATAAATAAACAGGGCAATCGGGTTTGGATATATTGCAGAGTAGCTAACCCGGATGACATGGCTTTGAAGTTTCAACAGGAGCAGATGGTAGAATATGCGAGGAAACAAGGTTGGGAGGTCGTTAGCATTACTGCCGAACAAGGAAGCGGCTTGGATTTTAACCGTAAAGGCTTAAAAGAGGTTATGGAAGTGGTTGAAGCTAAGCAGATAGACATAGTGCTGGCAAAAAGTATTTGCCGGATTGGACGCGATGTATATAAGACCATGGAATGTGTGGAGTGGATGAACCACTATGGAGTGAACCTGATTACCGCCGACAATGGGGTGAATTTTAAACCGGCTAATGACATTATAGGTTTCATGATGACAGTGTAAGAATTTCAGTAATGAACATTTGTGTAGAAAAGCTCCAATATAAGCATGCTCTATCGCTTATGTTGGAGCTTTTCTGCATAAAAGCTTTGCCTACAAATTTATATGTGACTTTAATCTGTAATTTCCGAGAGATATTTTGCTTTTTCGGTGAATGCATTGTTTTATTCATTTTTCGATATATAATAAAATATACAGGATTTTCCTCCGGAAGGTTGTTTTTGTGGACTATATTATTGTGAAAAAGGCAGCCGAAAAATGGGGAATCATCGCAGGCCGGGCGCAGGTGTTATGTGCTCAAGATAAGATTTCAGGTGCTATCCGTTTTGACAACACCTGGGCAATACCAAAAGATGCTGTAAAACCTGAATCAAAATGCAACTAAGAACTAAGAACAGGGTACACACGAATATAATTTTCTGTAGCCATATGTCTTGGTCCACAATGATCAAAGCTTGAAGAAATGAAAATCTTCTAATGATTTTCATGTGCGACGACAAGCTACAGGAGGTATCAATGTGTGTGAAAGAAAATGTTTATTTATTGGCGAAAAGCTATTCTTTATAAATAAAGAAGCTGTACTGTTGAAAATTTACAATCAATTGAGTCTGGCTAAAATTCAGTTAACCTCGGACAGTTCAGAAATGATAGTTGATATAAAATGTCTGCAAAATGAGCCGGATTTGACAAACTCAATTCCTTTAGGCATTTGGAGGTAGCTAAAGCATGATTTTGAATTTTATTAAAACTCCACTTACTGGAGATGCTTGGGAAGAATGGTGCGATGCATGCTATCGCATACGTTACCAAAGTGATAACTATCAAAAAATACCTGCTACATACAGGGGTGATGCTGGTATCGAAGGTTATACCCAAACAGGCATCGTGTATCAATGCTATTGCCCTGAGCGTGAGTACAATGATGATGAGCTGTATGAGCATCAGCGCGATAAACTTACAAAAGATATAAACAAATTGGTAGATCAAACCTATAAACAGAGACTGAAAGACCTTGGAGTACCCATAATAAAACAGTGGCATTATGTGGTTCCTTTCTATAAGGATAATCGACTATTGCAACATGCCACAGCTAAGCGGAATGAAATTTTTCGAGGGAAATCTGGCAAACCAAAAGAATATGATCATCTGGATGACAACTTTGTGATTGTGATTAAAGTAGCAGAAGATTTCAAAGTTGAGTTTTCTAAGATTATACGAGAGACAATAACGGATACAAAGCTAAATGTTGTTGTCAAAAGCTTTGACACTATACCTTGGGATAAATGCCCTTCTGAAAAAGTACATAACATACAACGGAAAATCAAAGCTGTGATGAATCCAGTGAACGATGATGATGAAGACTTTAAGGATGTAGTTGGAGCATATGTCGCGTATTATATTAAGGGTATAGAGGTTTTGCGGATGCTGCAGGCTGATTTTCCGGAAATATATGAGCACATTTATACGCTAGAGCGGGCATGTAAAAATGAGGTTAGTTTAAGGACAAAAATGAATCAAGATCGCTCACTCAACATGAGTATCTTTAATGAGATTTTAGGCGAATTTGAGCAAAAACTGAGTCGTGAATTTGACAAGTATTTTACTACATCATCGATAATGGAATTAAAACATGATATGGTTGGCGCGTGGTTAGCGGATTGTCCAATGGAATTTAGAAGAGGGTGATTTATATGGATAAGTTGCTTGACTCAGTTGATAAAATTCTATTTACTGATAGACCTGAGGCAGTACCTTATAATTATCGAATAAGTTATAAGGTTGCGCAGTTGTGCTTAATTCTAGCAAAGTCATGTGGACGTGGTGGATGCTCCATTCTGAAGCTGCACATGATCTCTTTAGCATTAACGTTTGAAAGTGACATGAATATACTAATCGACTTCGCAAATGATAGAACCCATGAATATACGCCTATTCGATTCGATCCCGCAGTAAACAGAGCTTTGAACTATGCATTGGCAGACAGTATGTTTGCACAACAGGCAAATGGATTATATCGCTTGACGGACAAAGGCAAAAAATTCGTTAGCGAAATTGACAAAGATACTGATTTGATGGCGCGAGAAAAAGAGCGACTCTATACGCTTTCAAACAAACTTACAGAGGCTAAAATAAAGGACATAATGTCTTTGTGGAGGTATTCAAATGCTTAAAATTGATCGATTAAAAATTACGATACGCACTGCGGAACAAGATTTTGGCTTTGACCATACCTTCATGCAAGGCATTAATTTTATTGCCAGCGACGACAATACTTGTGGAAAGAGTTCAGTGATTGAGGGGATATACTATGCTCTCGGTTTTGAAGAGATAATAGGCGGCAGGGGCGAAAAGGTTCTGACTTCAGCGTATAAGAACTCCATTGAGTACAACTCAAAGACCTTTAACACCCTTGAATCTGAAGTATACTTGGAAGTATATAACGGAACGGATATCATTACCTTGTATCGTACTGCAAAAATGGAAAATAGAGATTCGCGCCTAGTTACAGTATTTTATGGCTGCCTTGCTGATCTGGAAACAGGTTCTGTGGATTATGATGATATGTATGTACATATGCCCAATTCTGCAATTCGAGAAAAGGGGTTTCACACATTTTTAGAACGGTATTTGGGTTTAGAATTACCTTACGTTAATAATTACAGTGATTCGGAAAGCAAATTGTACTTACAACTGCTTTTTTCAAGTATGTTTATTGAACAAAAGCGTGGATGGGCAGACATATTTTCAGGAATGCCTAATTTAGGGATAAAAGAGGCCAAGCAGCGCACTGTTGAGTACATACTTAATCTAGATACTATTGAAAATGAAAAGACAAAGATAAGGTTAACAGATGAAAAAAATGAGATTGAAAAGTCTTGGAATAATATCGTACAGGCTCTCATTGCTGACAGCAGGTCTGCGCAATGCATAATTTCAGGGTTTCCCAGCTCACCACGAATTCTTGAAGAAGCTGTACGGGGTAAGGTTTCCATAGAGTACATTAATAGACAAGAGATAAACTCGTACATCTCAAACCTGAGAGATGAATTGAGTCGTCTTTCTTCCCTAAAGCCTAAAATTGTAGATAATTTTGATGAGCTGCAAGTTGAGCTTGATGAAACAGAGAAGCAAATCGATTTAATATCTAACAAAGTTAATGAAGCTAGAAGAAAGCTAAGCATGGAAGATGCAAGTATAAAAAGCCTTAGAGAGAGTTTAGATACTATCAAGATTGACATAGCTAATAATAAAGACGCCGCAAGGCTAAAGAACCTTGGAGCAGACATCGGGTCTGAAATAATAAAGGGTATTTGCCCTGTTTGCAATCAGGCCATTTCTGATACACTTTTACCTTTGGCCAATGAATTTCATATAATGAGCATTGATGAAAATATAAAGCATCTAGTTGCTCAGAAAGAAATGTTTGAATTTGCACTGAACGGTCATTCCAAAGCTAAAGAGGAATTAAAGAATTCAATTTCTTATTTTGAGGCGAGTTTGTTTACCCTCAGAAGATTAGCTCTTTCTTTAAGAAGCGATCTTTATGCGGTAGACGAAGAACTATCGGAATCTATTGTCTATAAAAAACTTAAATTAGCTAATGAGATACAAGAATTAGAGAAATTCAAGAATACAGTTGATAATTCTCTGGAAAAACTTACGGAGCTTTCAAAACGTTGGAAAAAATACTTAGACCAGAAGGAGCAACTTCCTAAAGAAAAATTTACATTAGAAGACAAGAAAAAGTTAAGTTCTTTTGAGAGTAATTTCAAGAATGATCTTAGAACATATGGATATAAAAGTGTCTCAAATATAGATGATATATCTATTTCACGAGATACTTATTTGCCTGTAATCAATAATTTCGATATGAAATTTGATTCATCAGCTAGTGATAATATTCGAGCTATTTGGGCCTTTACGATGGCTTTGCTTCAAACATCAAATACTCATCTTGGAAATCATCCAGGCATCTTGATATTTGATGAGCCTGATCAGCACAGTATCGTGATATCGAATATGAAGGCATTCTTCAAAGGAATAATTGACGTTGAGGGTTGGAAACAGGTCATTATCGGAATAACAATTAAGGATACGGATACGAGAATTGCGATCGAAAGTTTGGATGCCAAAAGTTACAATATGATAAAAATAAACGAAAAGGCATTTACTCCAATAATCAAGGTTCCTCCTTTAAATGACGCTGATGATCAATCGTAGCTATTGCTAATTTTATAATTGAAAGTAATGCTTAGATAAGCATGCTATAAAGATAACTGGCTGCTGTTTCAGCCAATCTTGCTTGTCCGCTTTCGACTTCAAGAATGTTCTTGACATTCTTGTTATTACTTTCTGATATTCAAATTTTGACAGGAATATTTAGGGAACTTTTAGAATTCTAAACGAGAGCAATTTAGGCATCGCAAACCACTTAACCGTATGCAAAAAGCCACGCTTCCATGCGCGGATTGTTGGAGGAATGGCTTTGTAGCCATTTTGTCTATTTGCGGAAGTTCAAAAGAATTTGATGTAACCTGGCCTTAATCTATAGATAAAAGTTAAGCTAAACATTGTGTAATTCATTTGCTTATGAAAAAAGACAAAATGTGGAAAGTTCCTAATTAGAACTAAAGGAGGAATTATTATGAGAATAGATTTTGTAGACTTTAAATCAGAATACAATGATAATTCTAAAATCATACAAGAAATAAATGGATTTTCAGAGAGGTTTAATCCTTTAGAAAAGGAACAAATTAATATTTTGCAGGACAAAATGACTAAGGCCATTTTCTGGGAATGTCATATCAGGGCTGAAAAACTTACCCAATTAGGAACAATAGATGCACCCTTAGATCCTGACCTGCAACCAGAATATCGTGCTAATAGAGACTTAACTGAAGATAACGTTGCTTTTACACAAATGAAACAAGATGCTAAAGACCATCGTGTTTTTAGCAATATTGTTGCAGAATATAATATAACTTTTGACAAAGAACACCCGTTAAAGATCATTGGAGGACAGCACAGGTTTATAGCAATTTCAGAAGCATTTGCAGAGAACATCAATGAATTGCACGGGGTCAAAGTGTATTTTGATTTGGATACTGAACAAAGGCTTGACGTTCAGTTGATTTCTAATACTAATATTGCTGTCTCATTTGATTTATTAGATCGGATGTTTGAAACTGTTAAAGGCCCTGAACTAAGAGATTGGTGCCAAAAAGTCCGGTTATTAGATGAACACTGTGATTTTGCAGATAAGAAACAGCGTGGTAGCAAAATTACAGTTCGAGGTGCACGTACTTTTATTATGAACTATTATCTGGGTCAAAAAGTTAATGCTGATAATTTTGACAAAGAACGAACAATGCCGGTAATTGCTAAAACAGGTGGACTTGAAACCGAGTGGGAAGAACTTAAACAAAGTAAGCCCGATATGTGGGTTGATAAAGAATTAGCTGAGGCTGGAGAAGAATTTGCAAAATTAATCGAAAGCCAAAACGCATATTTTGTTTCAGAAGGCAAAAAAACCAATAGAGAGTACGCTGATAAAGCTTTAAACCACGCAATTTTAGCTGCATGGGCATATATTTCAGGAGTCTTAAGCAAAAACAGAGTACGACTAGATAGACATTATAGTTTAGCCCTTACTAATCGTAAAGATCCTTTAAATGCTCCTCGGCTTGCAAAGGCACGTCATAAAACAGACCCGGCAAACTATCGCGGTTTAGGATCTCGAACAGATGCAAAAGAAAGGGGCAGATTATCAGAGCTGTTTTTTTTACAAGCAGAAAAGGGACAAGGAATTAGTATGCCTGTTGTCGATTTAGCTATAATGAAATATCATGCAAAACAGGCGACGCTTGATGTAATTGAGGCGGAAAAGAGGATATGAGAAATGCAGGAATTTGATGAATTTGCGGTTGATCTTTTTGAAGAAGCAACTAGGTTTTTTGAAAAGGCCAACGAATCAAAAAGTGATGAGGAAAAAAAAGCTTATTTGCATGCATCAATCCTTCTAGGCATGAGTTCCCTGGAAGCTTTTCTCAATGCTATTGCTGAAGAATTACTAGTCCGACCTGATTTACCATTACAAGAGCAAGCAATATTAGCCGAAAAAGACATTAAGTTTAATAAAGGGAAATTTGAACTAGGAAATCAGTTAAAAATATACAGAGTTATTGATCGAATTGAGTTTCTTTATTGTAAATTTTCTGGAAAAATTATTACAAATGCAGATTTATGGCATCAAAATATTAAACAAAGTATAAGTTTAAGAAACAGTTTAATTCACCCCAAGAATTTAGTCGCAATTAATGAAAAACAAGCTGAGAATGTACTAAAATCTATATTAGATACAGTTAACCAGCTATATTTATCAATTTATCGCAAAGGATTGCCAATATATTTAAAAGGATTACAGTCGAAATTGTCGTTTTGAACATACCTTTACAAAAAAATCTGGTAAGATGTACCACTCTGAAAATAAAAACAAAGATTCGTTAAGTTTTATATACAGGAGTTATGCAGTTCCAGGATAATATTCCCAAATCCATAACCTGAGTTCCAAAGATCGTGGCCAAAATTTATCAATATGACTTGAAAAACGCTCGGTTGCCGTGTCAAAATAGACTTGGATCAACTGCTCGCTACAGTGGATCCGACAGCCGGCGTTGAAAAAGTACCTGACCACTTTGCAGAGGGATGGGGCTTGTTCGGCGCCTTCTTTATTGCACTCCCAAGCAGCGTAACAAAGAAGGTTTTTTGCCGTGAACAAGAGCTCCACATGTGCGAAATGGGCGGCTTCCGACTGAGCATAACACGAGGTTAATCCAAGATACTGTTTAGCCATACGGTAAAAAACTTCGATTCTCCATCTCCTAGCATAGGCAGTTGCAGCTTCTTCCCGTGCATCGACTCGGTTACTTATCAAGAGATACGCATCCTTGAAGGTTGCCGGGTATTCTGCCTCCTGAAGAATTACGCTGCCCTCGGCTGCCTGCTTCTCATAAGTGGATGCAATGGCGGCTATGGGTAGAAAACGTTGACTAGTGATGGGTTTTCCCTTTCGGGTCAAGGTCCCATAGGGAATTTTGATATAAATGTCTGGAATACTTAGGATGGAGCCTTTGCCAATAACCCGAATCCGGGGATAAACTTAACGAAGCATTTGCTTGGATTAAGCTTGACGTAATGTTCCTTGCCGAGCACGGGGTCGTAGATTTTCCTGAATAACACCGTATTACGTTTGGCTTTGGTAACCCAGTCAAACTTCTGATCCATAAGCCATCTTAGGAATTTCTTGCTAAGAAACCAGCGATCCATGACAACCCACAGTCTGGCACTGTTCAGCTCACGTACCTCTAAGAGCATTTGCTTAGAAAGATCAAGTTTGCTTTGTTTTTCATTCTCCTGACTGGCTTTGACCCAAAAGCGCCACAGCATGGGGTATTCAAGGCCATTCTTTAAGGCAGCTAGGGTTGACACAAGATTAATGCTCCATACATGGCGCTTATCCGAACTGTCGAAGAGCCAACAGAGAAAGAGGATCTTTTTACCGTGAGGATGCTCAACCTTGGTATCGTCTAAGGCGATGATATCTCCATCAGTCAGTCTACTATCCGAATTTTCCTGTAATCGATCAAAGCCTGCCCAAGGAAAACCGGAGCCACTGAAAAGGCTTGGAAAGAAATCTACTAAAGGCACTTTGGGAGATGATCTCTCCGGAAAGAATCTGTCGTAAAAAGGGTGCTTCGGTGAAAACTTAGCATTTTGACTGACGGAATCTGAATGATTAATTAGGCCGCAGAGGTAGGCAAACGCCAGAGGCCACGCTGAAATTCCCGAGTGTTTACGGATTCCAGATTGTGAAAACAACAAAGATAGGTCAAATAAGTCCCAGATTGTCTTGAGTACCGGAATTCCAGCACCTTGACCATAATCCTTTTTCTCAAACGACGGTTTACAGAGATTTTTCAACGAAATCACCCGAATCGCCTTAAGCCCCTTGCTGCCGCCCCTCTCCTCCGAATCGTTCTCATGGTGTAGCCCCCGCCGAGGTGGCGTCTCGGCGTACAGGGGCGTTAGAATATTTGTTAGGTCGATCACAAAAAAATTCGCCAGATCGTTTTATTGGACGGTCTGTTTTTTTGTTTTCTATTGACTCTTCTAATATTTGTTAATTTAGGAGGAGTATTCGGGGAACGTGTTGAATCTTAGATAAGAATTGTTTATGATGGGGAACATGTGATGACTTTGCCGAGAAACCATTTTATTCGAAAATGGTTTCTGGTAAGTGTGTGTTTAAGAAATTTGATTAACAAAAAAGCTGCTGTCATATTTTTGTCCAGTTTATATTGTATAATGAATTTGACTTGGAATTGGTGGTGAGATGTTTTGTGGTGTAAAAAATGTAATAGAGAGGCTTTTGATGAGGTTTGCGATCTGTGTGGAGGCACTACAGAACAAGACATCCCTATTGAGATATATTGGTGTAAAGAATGTAGAACTCCGATTATTAAGTTAGCGAATGAATTAAGTAAAACTACATGCCCAGTTTGTGGCAGCACTACGGCTTATCTAAGTGTGGACTTACGGCCAGTATTTCCTGAAGAACGATTATTGCTTGAGATACTTATTGACAAGCCGTTAGCTTATATAGAGAGATCAGTCTGGTGTTCAGGTAACCGATATTATATAGATGGGGAGTCAAAGGTAATTCCTTTATCCCTATTTCATCAAGTTGACGTAAATGAGGTCATTCAGCAATTAGAAAAATATAAAGATCATAATAGCTATAAGTATTATAATTTTTTCATTAACAGATTTACTTGTGCAAATCAAGAACGGCTAAATAGTCTTAAAGACGAAGCGTATTCATTTATTCAAACTGCTGCAAGTAACTATTCTCCTGAAAGCATAGTTATTTCATTCTCAGGCGGTAAGGATTCAACGGTTACAGCAGATTTGTCAAAGAGAGCCTTGAGCGATCCGAGACTTGTGCATATTTTTGGAGATACAACTTTAGAATTTCCGCTTACGTTGGAGTATGCAGATCGATTTCGAAAGAACAATCCAAAAGCAATTTTCAAGGTGGCTAAAAATAGAGAACAGGATTTTTACAAAGTATGTGAAGACATAGGTCCTCCAGCTCGTATGCTTCGCTGGTGTTGTTCTATGTTTAAGACGGGTCCAATAACCCGTGTTTTAAACAATATGTATCGTAATAGAAGTATTTTGACCTTTTACGGCATCCGCAAGTGTGAATCTGTAAGCCGAAGTAAGTATAAGCGGATTGAAGATAACGCAGAAGCAGTTAAAATACAGAAACAAAAGGTTGCGTCCCCTATTTTCTATTGGAAAGACATTGAAATATGGCTTTACATATTGGGAGAACAGTTAGACTTTAACGATGCATACCGGTTAGGCTATGATCGCGTGGGTTGTTGGTGTTGTCCGAATAATAACGATAGAGCAAAGTTTCTTTCACAGATCTATATGTCTGAGCAGGCCGAGAGATGGAGGAACTTCTTGGTTGACTTTGCAAAGAAAATTGGAAAGCCAGATCCAGAAGTTTATGTTGATTCAGGTAAATGGAAAGCCCGACAAGGCGGCAATGGTGTTATTGCAGCTCAGGACGTCAAGATAAAATTCACCAACTGTACTGTAGAAGAAAACGCTAAGGTTTATAAGCTAAACAAGCCGATAAACGATAACTTTATTCAACTTTTTAATCCTTTCGGCATAATTGCACCGGAATTAGGCAGAAAGCTCATCAATGAAACCATTGTTATAGATATTAAAACTAATGTACCCATACTATCTATTCAGCCGTTTTCGCAGGCTGGATATGATTATGCGGTAAAAATCAAGACCTTGAACGTAGCAAAGCACGATGATTTACAACGTATGGTTGGCTATCAGGTTAAGAAATTCAACGCCTGCAGAAAATGCTTAAAATGTGAATCCCTTTGCAAGTATGGCGCTATCTCGATCCATGGCGATACCTATTTTATTAATAAGCAAAAATGCAAGCGGTGTAAGATGTGTGTTTCAGCGAAGTATTTAGAGGGCGGCTGTTCAATGGAAAAATATTTGAGAACTAAAGATTGAGGCTTAGGAGTGAAATAATGAAGTTTAGAGCGCATGATACCTTTTTTATCAGAAAAGGTTGGCTTAATAAAGGTATGAAAAATGTCCGAAATGACCCACAGGTTTTCATGGGTGCTAATGGAAACCCTATGGATATTTTAGGTATAGGGGCCAATATGGTAAAGGCGTTGCGTTATTGGTTACAGGCAGTAGGACTTACGGAGGAACCAGCTAATGGACGAAAGGTGCAGAATTTCACTGATTTTGGTATAGTTGTTTATGAAAACGATCCTTATATGGAAGAAATAGGTACATTATGGCTTCTCCACTATAAACTTGCCACTAACAAAACGGAAGCCACTGCTTGGTACTATTTCTTTAACGAATTTAAACTGTCTGAGTTTACAAGAGATGATTTTGTAGTGCAATTAAATAACTATATTCGCATAAATGATGATGAGGTATCAGAGCGTTCATTAGAGGATGATTACAATTGTATTGTTAACACCTATGTTCCACGCTTCAAATCTAATCCTGAAAAGGTACAGCCAGAGAGCAATATCGACTGTCCTTTAGGTGAGCTTGGGCTTATCGACATTGTTAACAAAAAAGAAAAGATATACAAAAAAGCCACCCCGAAAAAGGATACCTTGCATCCACTGATATTGCTTGCGGTTATTTTGGATCAGGCTGGGGGACAAGGTGAAATAAAAATTTCAGCGATTCAAAACAATTCTTATAACGCTGGTAAGGTATTTAACTTGGATATAATCACATTAACCAATCTACTTTATAAAATTGAACTTATGGGGTACATCAAGGTGGTTCGCACCGCTGGACTTGATGTTGTACGGATCGAAAAAGAAATAGACTTTTTGGGGTGTATTAGAGAATATTACCGAGCAATTAACAACTAAAATATCGCACAAGCTAGGAGATAATATATTTATGTTTAACGAAAAGATTGATGTTGCCAAAGGCTTTCAAACCTCTGTCAACATTGCCTATGATTTACATGATGACGAAAAAGTAAAAAACTTTATTCCAACTATGTCGTCCTTTGATGTTTTGGAAGATGTGCTTCTTAGTACAACCCAAAATGTAGCTCAAAGGGCAAGAATATTGATTGGGGCTTACGGTAAGGGCAAATCGCATATAATTCTTATGCTTATGTCACTTCTTTTTAAGAAAAATATGGCTTTGTTTGAAATGCTCCTAAGGAAAATGAAAATACACAATCCAAATCTTTATGAATTTGCGGTTGATTATATAAACAGTGATAAAAAACTGCTCCCCATCATTGTCAGTGGAAGCAGCGCAAGTCTTACACAGTCTTTTCTTAATGCTTTGCAACAGGCCTTAAAATCAGAAAACTTAGTAGATTTGATGCCGGAAACTAACTTTAAGGCTTCTATCAATACTATAGAGCATCTTTGGAAGGAAGAATATCCTGAAACTTTCGAGAAATTTGCACAGAATTTGAGTGAACCAGTGGATAATTTTATTCTAGCACTGAAAGAGTATGATGTTAATGCTTATGAACGTTTTGAAAAATTATATCCTTCCCTTACTTCCGGTAGCACCTTTAATCCGTTTCTCGGATTTGATGTTGTAGAACTTTATGAAAAAGTAGTAGAAAAGCTTCAAACGAAAGGTTATGACGGCGTCTACATTATCTATGACGAGTTTAGCAAATACTTGGAGTCAAGCATTGCGAATGCAACCATTAGTGACATTAAGCTATTACAGGACTTTGCTGAAAAGTGTGACCGTAGCGGAAATAAACAGATTCATTTGATGCTCATTTGCCATAAGGATATTTCTAATTACATCGACAACAACTTGCCAAAAGAAAAGGTAGACGGATGGCGTGGTGTGTCCGGCAGATTTAAGCATATCAATCTTCACAACAACTTTTCACAGATGTACGAGATTATTACTGCTGTTATCAAGAAAGACGAGACATTTTGGAATGCATTTTGTGAGAAAAACCAAAATAGATTTAATGATTTGACCCAACGTTTTACTGCAAATGGAATGTTGGATAAAAAAGACGAGAATATGGTGCAGACAGCAATCATGGGATGTTATCCTCTGCATCCTATCTCAACATTTATATTGCCCAGATTGTCTGAGAAGGTTGCTCAGAATGAGCGAACCTTATTTACTTTTCTGTCATCGGATCAGAAATACACCCTGCCTATGTTTTTGAAAATAGCTGAGGGTGATTTTCCCATGCTTACCCCCGATTACATTTATGACTATTTTGAGCCACTACTTAGAAAAGAGCCCTATACAAGCGAAACGCATAAGCTGTATAAGCTCACTTCTAACGTACTTTTAAAGGTTGAGCCAGACTCTCTTGGGGCAAAGATAATTAAGACGATTTCACTTATTTATATCATTGAGCAGTTTGAAAAACTGCCACCTATTTTTAATATTATTTCCGATACTTTCCAAGACTGTGTTGGAAACACAAAAGCAATTAGCAACGTGTTGTCTGAACTGATTGACAAAGAGTGTATTATTTATTTAAAGCGAAGCAATAACTATTTAAAATTGAAAGAAAGTAGTGGCGTAGATATCCCTGGAGAAATAACAAAAACTATTGAGAAAAATAAAAGCATATTAAGCGTAAAGGAGATATTGAATAAATCTACTTTTGACAGCTTTATGTATCCAACTCGTTATAACGATGAGAAGGAAATTACCCGTTATTTTGACTTTGTTTTTATCGACAGTTCTGACTTTTGGTCTGTGGAGAATTGGGAAAGAAAAATTGAAGATACTGATGCAACCGGAGTGATTTATGCGATAATCCCTAAAAGCGAAGAAGAAATAGACCTTATTAAAAAGGCGATTTTGAGCAGTCAGCACAACCACAATAGAATTGTTTTTGTTGTACCGAAAAGATATACCGAAATTGGAAAGATCGCATATGAGTATAGTGCAGTAAAGCAACTTAAATCCCTTGTCATAGATGATGATTTGCTTGCCGATGAGTATGAAATCTATATTGAAGATTTAGAGGAAGTTATAGGAAGCTTCATATTCTCTTACGCAAGACCTGAAACAGGTGGCGCGGAATATTTTTATATGGGTGAAAAACAGAGTTTGTACCGAAAAGCACAGATTTCCGCTCTACTTTCCCAAATTTGTGAGAACATCTATCCTTATACTCCGGTTATTAACAACGAATCTATCAACAAGAATGTACTCCCGACGGTTGCCATCAACAGCCGTACAAAGTTGATTATAGGTCTTTTGGAAAATGAACTGGATATTAACTTAGGGCTGACCGGTACAGGACAAGATGTATCCATTATGCGAAGTACCCTAATTCAGACAGGTGTTTTGCAGAACGCCGACAGTGTTCCAGTTATCAACTTAAACCCTGATGATGAAAATATGCTGAATATGTTGACTACCATACAAAACTTTTTTACAGGCGCTAATGTGGCCGGTGGTCAGAGTTTCCGTGCGCTGTATAATACCTTGATTCTTCCTCAAAATGGTATTGGATTGAAAAAAGGTG
This sequence comes from Desulfosporosinus sp. BICA1-9, assembly GCF_000802135.1. Classification (NCBI taxonomy): domain Bacteria; kingdom Bacillati; phylum Bacillota; class Clostridia; order Eubacteriales; family Desulfitobacteriaceae; genus Desulfosporosinus; species Desulfosporosinus sp. BICA1-9. The sequence goes on along the minus strand of NZ_JUEE01000133.1, from coordinate 7,593 downwards.
TTATCCCGATTTATATTGCCGCAGTGTTGCATCATTGTAAAAAGTACCTGGTTATAAAAAATAACCACAACGAGGTAAAAATCACAGCCGATCTCTTAAACAGCATCAATGAAAACCCTGATGAATATTCGGTTTTCTTAGAGGACTGGAACGAGGATAAAGCACAGTACATGACGGAACTTGAAAACATCTTTAGTGAATATATCCTTGAGAAAGAAAAGGCATATAACAGCTTTTCCTTTATTGTGCTTGCAATGAACCGTTGGTATATGTCGCTACCAAAGTACGCTAAAGAAATGAGCACAATCTATTGTGGTATCAATAGCAAGGAGCCCATTAAACCCGTTCCGAGAGAACAAAAAAAGTTTATAAACAGTTTGAAACAGATTAATAACAATTCCAGAGAATATCTTTTTGAAGAAATTTTCAAATTCTTTGGTATGAATGAGTTTAATCTAATGGTTCTTGATAATATCAGAGCGACTAAACAAGTTTTTGATTTGGCAAAGGGCAGCCTTATCAATGCGCTGATTAAAGATGCCAAAACCATATTTGGAAAACAAAACACCAATAATGCAAGTCTTACATCTGTTATTAAGGATTGGTATGAATCTTTCGATGAGAATACCATTAATTTTTTGTTTGCTAATAACGAGAGTAAAATCCTTGAACTTATGAAGTCAATTACTAATGATCAAGTAATCTTTATGGAACGATTAGGTAAAGCTGTCACAGCTTTACGAATTGACGATTGGAATTCAAACACAATAGAAATGTTCCTAAGAGATTTAACTGCCTTTAAGGAAACTGTAGAGGACTTTGATAATAATTACACAGAGGGTAATGAAAATGATTCCGAAATGTACAAGATTGTTTTTATGGACAAAGCTGGTAGCCAGGTCGTTAAGACGTTCAGTAAGACAGAATATAGTGACAGAGCAAAATTGCTCTTAAACGAAATCACAACGTCACTTGAAGAAATGGGGCAGGCAATTTCTCAACAGGAAAAGCGCCAGGTGCTCATGGAATTGCTTGAAAAGATGTGTTAGGAGGGCTTTGCTGTTGAATAGAATCGCTTATTTTGATAATGCTGCCACAACATTTCCAAAGCCTGAGGAAGTTTATTTATTTACCGATAAATTTTATCGAGAGTGTGGAGTTAATGTAGGTAGAGGGCAGCACAAGCTGGCCCTTACTGCAAGTAGTCTTGTAACAGATACAAGGACACTTTTACTAAATTTGTTTCATTGTCCCAATAAAAAGGTGGTCTTTACTCATACAGCAACAGAGGCTCTTAACATCATTTTACAAGGGTTATCCATCGGCGATTACTATAACATTTATATATCGCCTTTTGAACATAACGCCGTTACAAGGGTAATTAACCATCTGCAAAGCATTTATAAGCTGAACATCTATACTTTGGCGGTGGATAAAAACACCTTCACTTATGATCTAGAAAAGATCAAATATCAGTTTGCAGAGAATAGGCCAAATATAGTTGTGGTAAGCCACGCAAGCAATGTATGTGGTGTGGTGGCTCCTATTGATAAGATTTGTGTCTTATCAAAGGCTTATGATGCTATCAATGTGATTGATATGTGTCAAACTGCGGGACTGGTAGACACCGATTTAAGTAGTGGGGCTATTGACTTTGCAGTATTTGCCGGTCATAAAACTTTATATGGTCCGTTGGGTGTTGCTGGCTTTATTTTCTCAAGTGCAGTAAAACCATTGCCTTTGCTATATGGTGGGACTGGGGTGGATTCTGCAAACCAAAGCCTACCAGAGACCATTCCGGAGAGGTATGAGGTTGCAAGTCCGAATATAATGGCGATTTCAGGATTAAATGCAGCCTTAAAATGGATTGAGAAAATTGGTATCAAATCACTTTTTGAAAAAGAAAAGGAAAATCATAAAAGGTTGTTAGAAGTGTTAAAGATTTTCGGCAATATTAAAATCGTGAGTCCGATAGATGAAGAAATAGGCATAGGTGTAGTATCTTGTGTATTTGATGGTTACAGCAGTGACAGTATCGGGCAGATTTTAAACGAACACAATATTGCAGTTAGAACAGGACTACATTGCGCCCCATATGCTCATGAGTTTTTAGGCACTTTTCCTTCTGGTACGGTTCGGTTTAGTGTCAGTTATTTTAACGATGATAGTGATTTTGAAAAGCTACAAGAAGTGTTAGAGATTATTGAAATAAACAGTTAGGAGTGAATGTCAATGGAATGGCAATCATATGTTCATCCGATATCTGATGTAAGAGATTGGAATAAGAGTAGTCGGTTGGAATTAAGACCTGATTTTCAAAGAAATGAGGTCTGGACAAGAGCTGCGCAAATTATGTTAATTGACACAATACTGCGAAATATCCCAATTCCTAAAATGTATATTAAATCTACTATTAAGAATGGTGATACATATAGAATTGTGATTGATGGGCAACAGCGATTAACATCTATTTTGAAATTTGTAAAGAATGAGTTGGAACTAGATAAGCCATATGTTGGAGAATTTGCAGGTTATAAATTTAATGATTTACCATTAGAAGTTCAAAACTCTATTTTAAGATATAAAGTTGATATTAATGAAATATTTAATCCATCAGATGAAGAAATACGAGATTTATATGCAAGAGTTAATAAATACACAGTTCAACTGAATAAGCAAGAATTACGTAAAGCTGATTTTCCTGGCGATTTCATAAAGGTCTCAGAAAATCTTGCTGAACTCCAGTTCTTTACTGATGCTAAAGTATTTACGGTTAAGCAAAGACGAAGAATGCTTGATATAGAGTATATCGAAGAATTATTAGCAATTATTGTAGATGGTATTCAGGATAAAAAAGATAAATTAGATACTCTATGTGAAAATTACATGGAAATGGGTGAGTCAAAAGACAAGTATATTGCTTACTTCAAAATAGTATTAAGAGATATAGGGGTAATTTTCGACAAAGATGTTTTTCCAATTAGCGAAACCAGATTTAATCAAAAAGCAGATTTTTATTCTTTATTTAGTTGTATTTTACATTTGAACCAAGATCAAAAAGAACTAAAAGTTGAAAAACTAGAGTCGGTCAGAAAATCTTTAAAGAAACTTGATGAAAGAATTGAGCCTCATAGTGAGGAAGAAGTGTATAGAGAATATGCTATGAGGTGTCTTAGTGATGCTAATTCAATTAATAGTCGAAAGTGGAGAGAGAATTTCTTGAAAGATTATATTTTGCAAGCGTATGTTACGGAAGAGGAAGAATTATGATTATATCCTTGGGAAGGAGACACAACACATATTTAATCAATAATGATATTATTACAAACTCAGGAGCAAGTTATGAAATTGGCGAACAAATTAGCCGTGGAGGTAATGCAACAGTTCATGAGTGTATAAGCAGTGATGGAAGTATCTTTGCAATTAAATTTATGTTGCAGTTGACTCCCAAAATGATAAACCGATTCGAGCAAGAGATAAGAGCGTTAAAAGAAATTGAGCATCCGCATATTATCAAATACGTCGATGATGGTTTGGTAATGCTCGAAAACAGCTTGAGGGAAACTAAGGAGATAAGGTTATTAATTATGGAGAAAGCAGATGGGAATTTGCTTGACTACATGAAGGAACATGAAAAGATAGGTTATGAGACGTATGCTCCTCAATTTAGAGGGTTAAGCGAGGCCTTAGGTAGATTACATAATTATGCTATTCATAGAGATATTAAGCCTGAAAATATCTTGGTTAAGGGAGAAACTTGGTTGATTAGTGATTTAGGATTATGTTCATATTCGGATGAATCCGAACACTTAGATTTAACTACAGATCATGAAAAAATCGGACCAAAATACTGGCTATCTCCAGAAGCTGTTAATAAGTTTTACTTCAATACCGAAGCTATTCGTGAATATTCAGATGTTTATCAACTATGTGCTGTTTTTTGGTTTATTGTAACATATCGCCATCCAACGGGGATTTTATGTTTAGATGATTGGAAGAATAATGATCAGAATCTTTTCGATGTAATTAAGAATTCTTTGGCTCATGATTATTCAAAAAGACCACAGAATGGTAATGAACTTTTCAGATTCATTAGTAAAGCTACAACAGGTTGATTACGAGGTTGAAATAATTCAAGGCTTAGAGTGAAGTATAACTCCTTATAAAAATCAAAACATTTAAACTTCATTTGTGTTAAAGTTTATCAAGTTCTTAAGATCATTATTTGATATTTGGATTCTTAGAAAAAATTACAGAGGTGAAACCATGAGCTTGCAGGATAGAGAAATCAAAAGTGAATATCGCTCACTGCTTGACAATATGGCTAAGGATTTTTATATTCCTTTATTACAACAAGCAGTGTCATATAAAAGAGCCGTTGGATTTTTTTCGTCCTCAGCGCTTGTTGAAATATCTAAAGGCATAGCAGCACTTGTGGAAAATGGCGGCAATATGCTATTAGTAGCTTCTCCATATTTATCAGCGGAAGATGTGGAAGCAATACGCAAAGGATATGAATTGAGAGATAACATAATTAAAAAAGCTGTAGTGCGTGAACTCAGAGAAGCAAAAGATGTGTATGAGCAGGACCGGCTTAATCTTTTAGCAAATCTTATTTCGGATGGCGTGTTAGACATCAAAATAGCCTTTATCGAAGATGAGGATAAAATGGGAATGTACCATGAAAAGATGGGCATTATCTGTGACGAGTCTGGCAACAAGGTTGCCTTTTCCGGTTCGATGAATGAGTCTGCAACGGCTATGAAAATAAATTATGAAACTATAGATGTGTTTTGCTCTTGGAAAGGTGAACAAGACCGTGTAGCCTCAAAGGAAAATGCGTTTGCAGCGATTTGGAATGATTGTGAACCTAATATACGCATCGTTGACTTCCCAAACCTAAAGCAAGAAATTATTGATAGATATAAAAAAGCAACCCCCAATTACGATATAGATAAGCATGAGTTTGGAGAAAGAATATTCGTATTAGAGAAAACAGCAAAATATCGTTTAGGACCTGATATTCCACAGAATGTTGAGTTACATGATTACCAAATTGAGGCCATAGATGAATGGGAAAGGCGTGATTATAGAGGTATCTTTGATATGGCTACCGGAACAGGCAAGACCTTTACAGGGCTTGGCGCTATTGCAAGGCTTTGTAAAGCGACTCAAAACCAAATTGGAGTTGTCATTGTTTGCCCGTTTCAGCATCTTGTTGAGCAATGGGTGCAGGATATAAAACTGTTTGGCATGTCACCTATAATTGGGTACAGTAGGTCGGCACAAAAGGATTGGAAGAGGCTATTAGAAAACGCCATTCGTGACCAAAAACTAAAAGTAGCAGGGAAGCAATTCTTTTGTTTTATTTGCACTAACGCCACATTTTCATCAACAGCAGTGCAAACCATACTTTCCAAGGTGAAGGGCGAATTACTGTTGATGGTTGATGAAGCTCATAACTTTGGAGCCGCTAACCTTAGCAAATTGCTATCTGAAAGATTTACCTATCGACTTGCGCTATCAGCTACTTTGGAAAGACATAATGATGAAGAGGGTACGGATAAACTACTTTCATATTTTGGAGATAAATGCATTGAGTATACGCTTGAAAGAGCCATTGCGGAGAAAAAGCTAACGCCTTATAAATACCACCCGGTTGTTATCTGTCTAACCGATGATGAACTGAGGCGGTACGAACAGCTCTCTTTTGAAATGGTACATAATCTAATTAAAGGGAAAGATGGCAAGTTAAAGCTTAGTAAATACGGTGAGATTTTAGCCCTAAAAAGGGCAAGGATTGTGGCGGGTGCCTCAGAGAAAATTAGTATGTTACGGGAGAAAATTCTACCATATAGGAAGGAGAGTTTTTTGTTGGTATATTGTGGTGCAACCAAGGTTCTTAATGATGACTACAATTTTACCGAGGTGGATGACGAAGATATGCGGCAAATAGACGTTATAACACAACTTCTAGGCAATGAATTGAGTATGAAAGTTTCACAATTTACCTCGAAGGAAGATGTTGAGGAAAGAGCCATCCTTAAACTTCAATTTGAGCAGGGAGAAAATTTGCAGGCGCTCATAGCCATAAAATGCTTAGACGAGGGCGTTAATATTCCGAAGATAAAGACTGCCTTTATTCTTGCTAGCACAACCAATCCTAAGGAATATATACAGAGGCGCGGACGTGTTCTGAGATTAGCAAGCGGTAAGGAATTTGCAGAGATATATGATTTTGTAACGTTACCCCGACCTCTTTGCGATGTGTCTTCATTAACTGCCGAACAGACCAAGCGTGATTTATCCATCGTTCGCAATGAGCTGAACCGTATGGAGGAATTTTCACGAATTTCGCTTAATCCCATGCAGGCAAGCAATATCATTGGAGAGATAAAAGAAACATATCACCTTTACGAAAGTAGTACCAACTTTGTATTTGATGGAAAAGGAGCAAATTAGACATGAAGGAAGTCAATGGGATTGAAATAGATGAACAAAAAGCAAAACGTATACTACGGAAGATCATTCTAATGGAAACTGAAAACAGGGCTAGACAAACCAGTCCAACAGAAATGGCAAAGAAGATAAAGAAGTTAATTGAGGAGGAAGTTCAATGCTATTAAAATCGTTGATACTTGAAAACTTTCGCCAGTTTAGCTTTGCGGAGGTTGCCTTTTCGACGGATAAAGAACGTAACGTAACGGTAATAAGAGGGGATAATGGTGCAGGAAAGACGGCGTTTGCACAAGCATTTACTTGGTGTTTGTATGGTGATACTTCTTTCGTGGATAAATCTATGCTCAATAAGATTGTTATATCGCGGATGACTCCAAACCAAGAAGAAACTGTACGTGTTTGCCTTACATTAATACATAATGGAACTGAGTATGCAGTCATCCGCCAGCAATTATATAAAATGTCTGGAAACGGGTCTGTGCGTTCTAATAATTCTGTACTATCAGTGGCATATAAGAAGGATGGCCAACAGGAATTTATTAAGCCATTAGATTGTGAATTGCGCATTAAACAAATTTTACCCAAAGAACTTTCAGGCTACTTTTTCTTTGATGGTGAGCGTATAGAAAACATGAGTAAGGAAATTCAACGTGGCCGTAGTCAAACCTTTGCCGAGGCGGTACAGGGCTTATTAGGGCTGAGCGCATACCAAGATGCCATGAGAGACTTAAAGCCCACCACACAGAATAGTGTAATAGGCCTGCTAAACAAAGATTATGACGCACAAAGCGATGCCAAAATAACCACTTATACCCAACAGATTGAGCAATATCAACGGAAACTTGATAAAATTGACGAACGGCTCAATGAAATAGAATCTGAGCGCATCCTAGCATTAGAGCGATGTGAGGTGTTAAAAGAAAAGATCAGGCTAAATGCCGATGGAGATAGACTTCAAAAAGAGAAAGAAAAATTACTTCGTAAAATTGAAGCAATTAAAAATTCGCAAAAGACGGCATTAGCGGCAATGATCCGCCAATTCAATGTTCAAGGGGCTTCCTATTTTTCGAGAATTATGATGCGAGATACTATTAATGTACTTAAAACTGCAGATTTTACCAATAAAGATATCCC
>NZ_JUEE01000132.1:0-18822 GCF_000802135.1 Desulfosporosinus sp. BICA1-9 | reverse complement strand
AGTTCGGTCGTTGTAGTAGAAAACGTTTTAACTACTTTCTTAGGCTTTAGATCAAGAGGACCAGTGAGTATACAAGCTACAACTGTTTCCTGGTGAACATCCAAGCCAGCACATGATTCCAAAATAGCGTCCATTTGAACCCTCCTTTAATTAATTGGCGGGAGATTCAGTAACCTGAAACTAAAAGAAATTTCTTACACGTGCTCAAGGCACACTAATTTGTACTCAAAGGTTACTGAAACCAGTTTCTTTAACGGGGGAAATTCCACCAATAAACTTGCGGATATTTAACTCCCGCCAATAAGAGTATTCCAAATGGAAGACTATGGAATTCGCATGACTGGAAAACATTTTCATTCTAATTTGTGAACGCCGGGGTTCATGATTGTTTCTTTAGATTTATGCTGGAACTCTAACCTGAAAATAAGTATAATAAAAGCAAATACCTTTGTAATGTTCGGAAAGGGTAATGTAAATGGAACAATCTTTTCTAACAACGTTCGCCTATGCTAAGATTAATTTAGCCTTAGCCATTCAGGGGATACGAGAAGATGGCTATCATGAACTTCAAAGCGTCATGCAATCCATCGCACTGTACGATATTGTTCGAATTCGGGAGCAAGGGAACAAGGTAGTATGCCGCTGTGGGGCGTTAAGTGGTCCAGGAAATCTAGCTTATAAGGCAGCTGTGTTATTTCTAGAACGATGTGGGCAAACCGCAGGAATTGAGATTGAGATTGAGAAACATATTCCAGTCCAGGCTGGGTTAGCAGGAGGAAGCACAGATGCTGCAGCGACACTTCGATTGTTGAATCAACTTTATGAAGAGCCTCTTGATAGGAATGAACTACTAGAGCTTGCGGCTGGATGTGGTGCTGATGTCGCCTTCTGTTTACGCGGAGGTACAATGTGGGCGACTGGACGGGGTGAGCAACTTGAATTATTGCCCAAAGCTCCTAAGATGGATTTTGTTTTGATTAAACCCTATGCAGGAGTGAACACTAAGGAGGCTTACCGTCGATTTGACTTAATTGGGCGGGGAGGACATTTAACGCGTGTAAGTTGGGAAAAGGCTTTGACTCAGGATTCGGAGAAGGTTGCAGGGTTGCTTTATAATGATTTAGAGCCAGTATCCTCTCAAATAGTTCCGCAAATTTTAGACATTAAGCAACATTTAATTGATGCGGAGTGCTACGGTGCCTTAATGTCAGGAAGCGGTTCTAGTGTGTTTGGAATTGCTAAGGGAAGACAACATGCTCTTGACGTTGCAAGACAGTTGAGAAAAAGTGGTTTTAATAATGTTTGGGTTACAACAACAGTCTGAGAAGAAATTAAATGAAAGAGGAGATATTCATGGGAAAACGATTACTACCAGTAATACTTGATGGATATAAACCATTAAGGGAGATTGTCTTTGAGTCTATGCGTGAGGCGATTCTAAGTGGAATTCTTGAACCTGGGGAGCGATTGATGGAAATCCAGTTGGCTGAAGAAATGGGGGTTAGCCGAACCCCTGTACGTGAAGCAATTCGGAAGTTGGAACTTGAAAATTTTGTGGTTATGATTCCGCGTAAAGGGGCGTACGTAGCTGGTGTCTCATTAAAAGATGTCGCTGATGTTTTTGAGATTCGTTCGGCGCTGGAGGGTTTAGCAGCAGGGCTTGCTGCGGAGCGCATCACAGAGGATGAATTGGAACAAATGGAACGAGCCTTATTGCATAAATCTGGTGAGGGAGAGTTGGATTTAGAGCAAATTGTGCAGTCGGATACGGATTTCCATGCCTTAGTCTATAAAGCGAGCCGCAATGAACGGTTGATTCAGATTTTGGCCAATTTACGAGAGCAGATACAGCGTTTCCGGGCGACTTCACTAGCGGTTCCCGGACGGAATAAACTTGCTGTTGAAGAACACCGAATGATTGTTGAAGCATTACGGAGTCATAATAGCGAGGAAGCTCAATCCCTAGCGATGGCACATATTGTTACAGCCGAGAATATAATGTTTGACATTCTGAGCTTAAAGAGCGATTCGGATAAGGTGGATTAATAAGCGTGGAGAAGATGAAAAGAGCAGAACGGATGGTTGCCATCACCCAAGTGTTGATGTTAAAGCCGAATGTGCTGACTCCGTTAACCTTATTTGCAGAACGGTTTGGAACAGCTAAGTCCACCATTAGTGAGGATCTGATGGCTGTGAAGGGGAGCCTTTTGCTTTCTGGTCAGGGACATCTTGAAACAATGTCCGGGGCTGCAGGAGGGGTGCGATATATCCCGGAAATCTCCAAGGAAGAAGCGTCGATTGTGCTAAGTGAGCTTGCTGATAGGCTGAGCGACAAAGAACGCATTCTGGCAGGTGGTTTTCTCTATATGACTGATTTATTGTTTGACCCTTCGGTTTTAAGGCCATTGGGCCTAATTTTCGCAGGGGCCTTCAGAGATAAGAAGCCTGATGTAGTGGTGACCATTGAGACGAAGGGCATTCCACTGGCCCTCGTGACGGCGGAAGCTTTAGGTTTGCCCATGGTAGTCATCCGCAGTGGAAACAAAGTCACGGAGGGTTCTTCGGTAAGTATTAATTATGTTTCTGGATCATCCCGTCGTATTCAAACAATGTCGCTTTCTCGAAGAGCCCTAGAACCCCAGCGCCGTGTGCTTGTGATTGATGATTTTATGAAGGCTGGTGGAACAGCTTTGGGGATTAAGAACTTAATGGAGGAATTTGAGGCGAACGTTGTAGGGATGGGAGTATTGGTGGAAGCTCGCATGACTGAAGAACCTAAGCTTGTTGAAGGATATTTAGCCCTTTTACAATTGAAAGAACTGAACATAGCTACTGGAAAGACGTCCGTAGTCCCCATGTTTAATCTTTGAGTTCTGTCGACATGACGTTTTAGATTATTGAAATTTTTCTATAATTAAGGCAGGATTTTTTTACCATACAGAGAATATTATTATGAATAACCCCGGAATGCGGAAGGGTGGTGATTCATAATGAATATTACCGATGTGCGGGTCAGAAAGATTAACACGGAAGGAAAGATGAAGGCAGTAGTCTCAGTGACCTTTGATAATGCTTTTGTTGTCCACGATGTCAAAGTTGTAGAAGGTATGAATGGGATATTTGTAGCAATGCCTAGCCGTAAAACACCTGAAGGGGAATTTCGTGATATCGCCCACCCCATTTCAGCTGTAGCACGAGAGGTGATTCAAACGGCTGTTTTAAAAGCTTATCAAGAAGCCATTTAAAAGTTTATATAGATCTTTTAAGACATGTTGAAGGGGACCTTAAAGTTGGGTCTCCTTTAACGTGTCTTAATAAAAGTAAGAGAATATCTGTAATAATTATTTAATTCATCAGTGGTGTCGAGCGGCATAGGGTTTTGACTAGTATAAAAAAGGAATATCGACGTTATTTGGTGAATGAGCGACTTTTGGGGTATAATTTAGGTGTATGTATGATAGCGCTAAAATATTAGTGCTATCATACGCTGGTCAAAATTCCATAAGGCGGCGTTCGAGCTAAAAGCGCTGGGCAAGACTCGAACAAGGATGGTTAAGATTAGAACACTGGCCAAGGATGGCCGAGTGTCCCTGAAACCATGACTCGAACAAGGACGTTCGAGATTAGAGCATCGCCATGGATGGCTAGATGCCGTGATGGTGAGAAGGGACCACCGCCAGGATGGCAAGGTGTCGTGATGGTAAGGCGCCGGAATGGCAAGAAGGTACCCACCCGAAAGTTATAATTTATAGGTATATACTATAAGTATATGTAGAGGTTATACTTAAGCTGGAGGAGTATTAAATTATGTCTAATTTGGTTGCAGTGGTCATGGCAGCGGGTAAAGGGACAAGGATGAAATCAAAGTTGCCTAAAGTCATGCATTCATTAGCAGGGAAAACTCTGATTGAACATGTCTTAGACATCCTAAAACACGCTGGAATTAAGCACCCGCTGGTCGTTGTCGGACATGGACGAGAGGGAATTGAAGTGAGTATCCAGCAACGAGCCGAGATTGTAGTTCAAGAAGAGCAGCTCGGTACGGGACATGCTATAATGCAAGCTATACCCTTTTTAAAAGACGCTCAGACGGTTCTAGTCTTGAGTGGAGATCAGCCCTTGCTTAAGCCCGAAACACTACTAGCTCTCGTTGAAATGCACCAGGCACAAGGGGCAAGTGCCACTGTATTGACAGCCTCTATGGATCAGCCCTTTGGGTATGGCCGGATTGTTAAAGACGGTGAAAACCTAGTCAAAATAATTGAGGAAAAAGATGCAACGTCTGTTGAACGGGAGATCAAGGAAATTAACACTGGGACGTATTGCTTTAAGGCATCTGCACTTATAAGCGCCCTAACGAAAATTACTACACAGAATTTTCAAGGGGAATATTACTTGACGGAAGTCTTTGAGGTTTTTTCTAACCTTAAGGAAAAAATGCTAACCTATCTTACCTCAGATTCCCATGAAGCATTAGGGATCAATAGCCGAGGACAATTGGCCGAGGCTGAAGCAATTCTTCGTAAGAACATACTTGAGCATTGGATGGCAGAAGGGGTAACACTTATAGATCCAGCATCAACCTTTATCGATGCCGAAGTAGAACTCACGCAAGATGTCACGATTTTACCTTTTACACGATTAATAGGAAAAACTCGGATTGAAGAGGATGCTGTGATCGGTCCACAAACTAGTTTGGAAAATTGTGTAGTAGGGCGTGGGGCTGAGGTTGTCTATACGGTAGCTAAAGATGCAGTTATTGGAGAACGTTGTCGCATTGGCCCATATACCTATTTGCGACCAGGCACAAACTTAGAAGCGGAAGTGAAAATAGGCGACTTTGTAGAAATTAAGAATAGTTGGATCGGAAAGGGAGCAAAAATACCTCATTTAAGTTACATTGGAGACGCGCAGATTGGAAAATCAGCAAATATTGGAGCGGGCACCATTACATGTAACTATGATGGGGTTAATAAACATACTACCAAAATTGGTGATTATGCGTTTATCGGAAGTAATACAAACTTAGTTGCTCCGATTGAAGTGGGAGAACATGCAGTAACGGGTGCGGGGTCTACCATAACCAAGAATGTTCCTGCGGAGAGCTTGGCAGTGGAACGAAGCCATCAGGTGATCAAGGAGCATTGGCATCGCGAAAAGATGAAATAGGGGGCAATAATAGGCATGGCAGCAAAAGAATTTAAGATTTTTTGTGGGAATGCCAATCGACCGTTGGCGCAAGAAATCGTAGACTATTTGGGGGTTCCTCTGGGTGAGTCGAAAATAAAACGTTTTCAAGATGGGGAGACGTGTCTGGCGATTGATGAAAGTGTTCGAGGCGCAGATATATATGTGGTACAACCCACCTGCCATCCTACGAATGATAACATCATGGAATTATTAATCATGATTGACGCTATTCGCCGAGCGTCAGCGCGCCGAATTACGGCCGTAATGCCGTATTATGGCTATGCCAGGCAAGAGCGTAAGACAAGGGCCCGTGATCCGATTACTGCCAAACTAATGGCTAATCTAATTACTACAGCGGGTGCAGACCGTGTGGTAACTATGGACTTGCATGCTCCGGCGATTCAAGGCTTCTTTGATATTCCGCTGGATCACTTACCCGGGGTTCCTATTCTAGCTGAATATTTTAAGGAGAAGGGGCTTGAAAATCTTTGTGTTGTATCTCCGGATTTAGGTGGAGTGACTCGAGCTCGAGATTTTTCTGAACGGATCGGAGCTTCTCTGGCTATTATCGATAAACGTCGGCCTGAACCTAACGTTTCTGAGATTATGAATGTCATTGGTGACCTGAAAGGCAAGACTGTGATTATGATCGATGACATAATCGATACAGCTGGAACTATTACTCAGGGGGCTCAGGCCCTTCTCGAGCGGGGTGCCAAGGAAGTGTATGCCTGTTGTACTCATGCTGTGTTGTCAGGACCAGCTATTGAACGCATAGGGAATTCTGTTATTCGTGAGCTTGTTGTTACGAATACGATTCCTTTGGGTAAAGAGAAGACTATACCAAGGATTAGAGTGTTATCAGTGGCACCACTACTAGGTGAGGCTATTGTTCGCATTCACGAGGATCTTTCAGTCAGTAAACTATTTAGTTAAAAAGGCCCCTGGGGTATTATCCCAGGGGGTCTTTGGTTATGGGTATTTCCGAGCTTGTTTTGCTTTCCGGGGGGGTGGTTTCGATTTCGTCTACCTGGACGAGTGCCTTTTCTGGAGCGAGGTGTGCCGTTGTTTTAGAGCGGTCCTTTTTAAAGTACTTGCTGATCGTATGAGTCGTTTCTGAGGCTAGATGGGATGTTGAGTGAACGAGGTTTTTGAGGGTGTCGTTGAGCCCTTTATCTGATACGATGAGTGCTTTCTCACTTTCTTTTTGAGTTACGATGACATCGTGTCCAATTGTGGTAATATACTCTGCGGCAATCCACGCTTTGCCACTTAAGAATCCTTCGAGTTTTCCTCCGGAAATCTCGATTTGGGTTATTTTTCCTGTCTTGGGATCGATATAATATTCGTCGGCATTACCTAGTGTTTTTCCGGTTTCTGTGACCAGCTTGGTGCCAATGATGGTCAATTTTTCTTTGACCAACTCTAATAATTCTGGAAGGTTTGATGGTTTCTCCACATGGGACTCTTTGTCAATTGTGATTGCATCATCTCCTACACTGACAACTCTGGAATAGGGAATAATGCGCTGATCCTTAAAAAAACCTTTGGGGTCTACTACGATTGCAGCTAGGGACTTCGTCCTTGCATTAAGAATCAAGCTTTTGACATACCCTATTTGATGCCCTTCTTGGAGAGAGATGATGGGTAAGGATAGGAATTTTCGACTAGGTTTCACAGGTGCACTCTCCTTTTCGGTGAAAATTCGTTGCCTATTCTTAGAGAATGTATTCAGAGTGTCGTATGAATATGCTTTGGAGGTGAGATGAATGAAGGTTATTGTTGGACTTGGAAATCCAGGACCTCAATATGCGGAGACACGCCATAACATTGGTTTTTTGTTAGTTGATCAGCTTGCCGAAATCAATAATCTTCAGTTCCGAGTTAAGTTTCAGGGGTTATGGGCGGAGGGGAGCGTTGAGGGAGAACGCCTTCTGCTGCTAAAACCTCAAACGTTTATGAATTTGAGCGGACGGTCAGTGAGTGAACTCGCGCGTTTTTATAAAGTTAGCGGCGATGATTTACTGATCGTTCAGGATGACATGGATCTGTCGCTGGGAAAAATGCGTTTGCGTGATCAGGGCGGAGCAGGAGGACACAATGGGATTCGATCAATTGTAGCTGAACTAGGAACGGAGAAATTTTGGAGGCTTAAAATGGGAGTAGGACGTCCGCCTACTCGAAATTCGAGATTAGATATTCGAGATTCGAACCACGAACCACGATCATCGATCATCGATCATGTCCTTTCCCCCTTTGAAGAAACTGAATTTCCGAAGTTGGATGACCTGCTAGTTCGCGCAGAAAAGGCAGTAAACCTCTGGATCAAGGGCGAAGCGAGTCGAGCCATGAATTTATACCATCGATAAAAAGGAGTATAACCTCCTATGCAAGAGGTAATTCTACTAGCATAGGGAGGTTATATGCATGAAGATATTAAAGGTCTGCCACGCTTGCGATCGAATTATTGGTGAGCTTGAGTTAGATGGTTTAACCAGTCATACTGCGGATTATGCAGTGAATATTACTGGAAATGTAGCCTATGTACTTTGCCCAAGTTGTTTGAACGAAATGGAAATCAAAACAGGGAATGTTTATCATTAAAGGATGAGCGGTTTGAACACAATTTACGATTATCTTCGCAGAGGTCTCGATATTAAGGAGATCGACCTGTCGTTAAGCCATGGAGAATGGCCCCAAATGATTTATGACTTAACAGGAAGTCAAAAGGCAGCTTTTGTTGCTCAGCTTGTACAAAGGTCTAAACCAGGGCCAGGCTTGATTCTGACCTATTCGGAGGAGCAGGCTCAAAAGTGGACCAGCGATTTGCGGACCTGGTGTCCGCATCAAACTATCTTGCATTTGCCTTCGACAGAATGGCTTCCTTTTGAAGTGTTAGGTAAAAGCAGGGAGACAACCTCAGAACGCATTCGCGTATTGAATCGACTGGCTCAAGATCCCAAGTGTACGGTTGTAGCTTCAGTACTTGCTTTAGAACGACGTGTATTCCCAGTCGAACGCTTTAAAGAGTATACGTTGGTTTTCCAAGTGGGGCAGGGGTACGGCTTGTCCGAGATTCTCCATACCCTAACTGCCGGAGGGTACGAGCGAGTTGAAACGATTGAAGGGATAGGGCAGTTTGCTTTACGAGGGGGAATCTTGGATATAGCTCCCTTAGATGGAGAGGCAGTGCGAATTGAGTTTTTCGATGATGAAGTTGACTCGATACGGACGATTGACCTAGGGACACAGAAATCCATCGCCTCTCAGGACAAGGTCTTTATACCCCCTGTTATGGAGTATATTGTAACGAAGGAAGAACTAGGGAAACTTTGCTTTGCAATACGGGCAGAAGCTCGCAAAATAATGGGCCGCCATCAGCGCGCTGGAAGGAAAGAAGCGGCAGATCGTCTCCAAAACAAAGTAGATAGTCTGGTCGAAAGGCTTGAGCGGGGGATATTGGATGAAAATGTCTATCCCTTTTTAAGCTTAGTTAACACTCCGCTCGTACCCTTTTTCTCATACCTCTCAGATGCACATTGTGTTTTTCTGGATGAGCCACTCCGCTTAAAGGAGTTGTTAGAGTTTCAAGCCAACGAACGCTTATTGGAGTTCACGCAACAACTGGAACGCGGTGAAGGGTTTGTTCATCCTGAAGCTCAATTTATCAACTATGAGGATATTCTAAGCTACGGAAAGAAACACCCGCTGATTGGTCTTTCAACTCTTTTGAGACAGGCACCGGGAATTTCACCCAAGCAAATTTTTAGCTTAAACGCCCGCCCATTGACGGGCTTCATGGGGAAAACCAGTATGTTGGTGGATGAAATTATACACCGCAAGGATGCAAATTATGTTGTGGCCCTGTTTGTAGGGGATGAGGCTCATGCGGAGCGATTAATCCAGGGTTTGAAAGATCGTGGACTTTCAGCATCCAGCAAAGGGCTTGAGGATTCTATTGAGGCGGGTCGGGTCTATGTTTATCCGTTTTCCCTTGATCAAGGGTTTGAGTTACCGCTTGCAAAATTAGTGATTCTTACAGAAACAGAAATCTATAAAAGAGAGAGCAAGGCTGTTGCCAAGAAGCCTAAGACGCCCACCAAAAAAAATCTTTTTATTTCGGATCTTAAACCTGGAGACTTTGTAGTCCATGTACACCATGGGATTGGACAATTTACGGGGATTGACCGCTTGGAAGTTGGTGGAATTGCCAAGGATTATTTTGGGATTCGTTATGCGGGGGAAGACCGATTATATGTTCCGCTGGATCAGCTTCACCTTTTGCAAAAGTATTTAGGTAGTGCAGGGGAAACTCTGCCTAAACTTTACAAACTCGGAGGGACTGACTGGTACAAGGTAAAGAATAAGACCCGTAGTGCTGTTAAAGAAATGGCCATTGATTTAGTAAAACTTTATGCTCAGAGAGAGGCAATCCAAGGGTTTGCTTTCTCACAGGACAATGCCTGGCAAACTGAATTTGAGGAGAAGTTTCCTTATGTGGAGACCCCTGATCAACTCCAAAGTATCGAGGATGTAAAAGCGGATATGATACGCCCACGTCCCATGGATCGCTTGCTTTGTGGCGATGTAGGGTATGGTAAAACGGAAGTTGCTCTCCGAGCTGCTTTCAAAGCGGTCATGGATAGCAAGCAAGTAGCGGTTCTTGTCCCCACGACTATATTAGCCCAGCAACATTTTAATACCTTCAGAGAACGATTTATGGGGTATCCCATTAAAATTGAAATGCTAAGTCGCTTTCGTTCTCAGAAGGAGCAAAAGGAGATAATTAGAGGCATTAAGGAAGGGCAAATTGATGTTGTTGTGGGCACACATCGCCTTCTCTCCGAGGCCATCAAATTTAGTGATTTAGGGTTATTGGTGATTGACGAAGAGCAGCGCTTCGGGGTTACGCATAAGGAAAAACTGAAAACCTTAAAAGGGAACATCGATGTACTGACCTTGTCAGCAACTCCGATTCCAAGGACCTTACATATGTCTTTGGTGGGAGTTCGGGATATGAGTATCATCGAAACCCCGCCGGAGGGGCGGTACCCTGTGCAAACCTATGTCACGGAGTTTCGCCCAGATGTGGTTCGAGAGGCTATACGGCGTGAAATTCAACGTGGAGGGCAAGTATTCTATGTGCACAACAGAGTAGAGGATATGGATCAAGTGATCCATTTTCTAAGTCAATTAGTGCCTGAAGCACGGTTCGGGGTTGCTCATGGACAAATGCGTGAAACAGCCTTAGAACGAGTAATGCTTGATTTTCTAGAGCATGAAATGGACGTCTTAGTTTCTACAACAATTATCGAAACAGGACTTGATATGCCTAATGTGAATACCCTGATTATCGATGAATCCGATCGTTTTGGCTTATCCCAACTCTATCAATTGCGTGGGCGAGTGGGGCGTTCTAACCGCAAAGCCTATACCTACCTTTTATATAAACCGCAAAAGGTTCTGACAGAAATTGCTGAAAAACGTCTTGCAGCAATCCGAGAGTTTACGGAATTTGGGGCGGGATTTAAAATAGCGATGCGGGATTTGGAAATTCGTGGTGCAGGAAACCTCATTGGTGCCCAACAACATGGGCATTTATCGGCAGTAGGATTTGAAATGTACAGTCAAATGCTTAAAGAAGCTGTCCAGGAACTTCGGGGAGAGAAGGTTGAAGAGGTTGTCGAACCGAGCATTGAACTACAAGTAGATGCCTTCTTACCGGACTCTTACGTTGTGGACCGCCAATCCAAGGCGTCTTTATATCAACGGTTATCGATGGTTCATGATGAAGGCGAACTTAGCGAAATGGTCGACGAGCTGGTGGATCGTTTTGGAACTCCGACGCGGGAAGTCGAACACTTAATTGAAATTATCCGGATTAAGTTGCTGGCAAGCTCCTTGAAAATTGAGCAAATTCAGCAGGCTAAGCAAAACGTAATTATTCGTTTTTCTGCAGATTTAGGGATAACGGGAGAAAATTTAATGTCCGTGGCGTCGGCTTCCCCTTACCCGTTGTCGTTTAAGACGATGCAAAATGGCAATCTTGAATGCAAAATCCGCATTCGTACGATTGATCAAGAGGCTGTGATTGAGGCTTCACGACGGGTTCTTTCGACATTTTGCGACATTGCTTCAAGGACAACTCCTTGATATACTATTCTCATGTCAAATTGAAAGGGTGTGTCTTTATGAAAAAATCCCGGGTGGGAATGATTTTTGGAGTTATAGCATTGATGCTTGTGGCTACGGGGTGTTCCTCGTTGGTTGGCGGTAAATGGGCGGTAAAAGTGAATGAAGATCAGATATTAGTCAAGGATTTGGAAGAACGAGTTGCTGAAGCACAAAAAACTTATGAAAAACAAGGCATGAAATTTGACACAGACCAAGGGAAACAGGCCTTAACTCAGATTCAAAGCCAGTTATTAGACCGTATGATTGAAGGTAAACTAATCGCCCAAGAAGTTAAAAAGAATTCTCTTAATCCTGAGGATGCCAAAGTGAAAGAGCAGGAAGAGATTATTAAGAAGAATATTGGGGATGAAACGATATTTCAAGACACACTTAAACAACAAGGCATGACAGTACTGGAATTAAGAAATTTCTTGGCAGTTTATGAGAAAACGACTGGTGATATTAAATTAGCTGATTCAGACATTAAAAATTTTTATGATCAAAATATAGCGAATTACTCTCAACCTGAAAGTGTAAAAGCTCGTCATATTTTGGTCAAAACGGAAGATGAGGCCAACGCAATTATTGCACAACTTAAAGCCGGGACTGATTTTATACAGTTAGCTAAGGAGAAGTCCATTGAACCAGGAGCTAAGGATTCCGGTGGGGATCTCGGCACGTTTACAAAGGGAAAAATGGTTCCTGAGTTTGAGACTGCGGCGTTTAGCCAAAAAGTGGGTACTTTCTCAACAGTCCCTGTAAAATCTGAATTTGGATATCACGTGATACTGGTTGAAGCACACACGGCCGCTGAAGCTCCAGACTATGACAAAGTGAAAGCTCAAGTAAGTGAAGACGCGCTCAATCAAACAAAGGATTCGAAGTTTCAGACATTTTTTGACGATCTACTGAAGAATGCGAAAATCGAGTATTCTCAAGGATATAAGCCAACAAGTTAACTGATTTGGCGAAGAGAAGGCAATATAAATGCCTTCTTTTTTTTTGTATTGGAAAAAAATGAATAATTGGCAATCTCTAGATATATACTATCATTGAATTTAAGGTTTATTAAAAGGACGCAATGAGTTTTTCGAGAACGACAAAAGGAGGAATGTGCGCCTATGAAAGCAACCGGTATTGTAAGAAGAATTGATGACCTCGGTCGTGTCGTTATTCCAAAGGAAATTCGTCGGACTCTTCGTATTCGGGAAGGTGATCCGTTAGAGATTTTTGTAGACCGGGAAGGAGAAGTCATCCTGAAGAAATATTCTCCTATCCGTGAATTAGGGGAATTCGCACGGGAATATTGCGATTCGCTATTCGAAGCAACCGGACATATTACTTGTATCGCTGACCGAGATACGATTATTGCTGTCGCTGGAGCCTCGAAAAAAGAGTATCTGAATAAAGCAATCGGACCATCCGCTGAACAAGCCATGGAGGAAAGAAAAACTATTCATATCGGTTTGGCAGGAGAGCATGCCATGTGCAAGACTTGTCCTGAAAATGATGAGGAGGATAAATGTAAGTATACGAGCGAAGTGGTTGCTCCGATCGTTTCACAAGGGGATCCTATAGGGGCCGTGATGCTCCTATCTAAGGAGCCAGGAATAAAGATGGGAGATTTAGAGATTAAATTGGTTGAAACGGCAGCAGCCTTTTTAGCAAAGCAGATGGAACAATAGCGTAGTGCAGAAAAAATAAAGCGGTATTGCCGCTTTATTTTTTTATTCGTGATTAGTCACTGAGTAAAGAAATAAAAGCATAGCGCTTTTATTGTAAACCCAATGGTGTAGGATAGGATACTTTATGATAAACTATTTCAAAAGGAGGTGTTAAAACTTGTCTTCGTGTCTTCATGTAATCGGCCTAGGCCCTGGAGGACTTGAACAAATAACACTCGGTAACTACAGGCGAATACTCAGTGCCAAAAAACTATTTGTGCGAACATCTCAGCATCCTTGTGTTCAGGAATTACTGGGCGAGGGTATAAGCATAGAATCGTTTGACGAGATCTATGCAACGGAACCGTCCTTCGAGGCTGTGTATGAAAGGATTACGGAACAGCTACGAAGAGAGTTAGAGAAAGGTTCGGAAATTGTCTACGCAGTTCCCGGGCATCCGATGGTTGCTGAAAAGACTATACAACTTATTGAGGAAAAACTCGCCCAGGAATATAAGGTTGTGATTCATCCAGCTATGAGCTTTGTTGATGAGCTTTTTAGAGTCCTAAAGTTTGATCCGATTGAGGGGGTACTGATACGCAATTATGATGCCCTCAAAGACATAGGACTGACTGGGCAGGAATGGCTAATAATCCCCCAAGTGTATAATAAACGGATAGCATCCGAGGTTAAATTAGATCTCATGTTGTCCTATCCGGATGAGGCAAGCGTGTATGTTACCAAAGCCCTCGGTACTCCCCTAGAACAAATGGACAAGCTCTCGCTCTACGAGTTAGATCATGGGACTTTTGATCACTTGACCACCGTAGTTTTGCCACCGAATACAGAGGTTATCTCTTTTTCTAAGTTGGCCAAAGTAATGAAAACTTTGCGTTCCGAAGGTGGGTGCGCATGGGATTTGGAGCAAACCCATGAATCTTTAAAGCCTTATCTCATTGAGGAAAGTTATGAAGTTATTGATGCGATCGAAAAACAAGATATGTATAATTTATGTGAAGAGTTGGGAGACTTATTATTGCAAGTAGTTTTTCATACTCAGGTTGCTTCGGATGCTAGTGAATTTGAACTCCAAGACGTACTTCAAGGGGTTATCCAAAAGCTGATTCGTCGACATCCTCATGTTTTTGGAGAGGAGACGGCCAAAACAGCGAAGGATGTAATCCAGACTTGGGATAGAATTAAACTAAAAGAGAAGACCGATAAAAATGAGGCAAACTTCTTCAGCGATCCTAAGAGCTTACCTGCACTAATGTGGGCATCTAAAACGCAATATAGAGTTGCCAAGGTGGGATTTGATTGGAAAGATATGGAGGGTCCTTGGGAGAAAGTCCAGGAGGAACTACAGGAACTTAAGAGTGCACTTGCGAACGGAATAGGTATTCGTGAAGAATTAGGTGATTTATTATTTGCGATTGTAAATCTATCTCGTTTTTTAAAGCTTGATGCGGAAGAAGTTTTAAGGGATGCCATACATAAGTTTCAGAATCGTTTTTTGAAGATGGTTGAATTAAGTCAAGAAGAGGAACATGTTTTCGAGAAACTTTCTCTCAGTGAAATGGATATTTTTTGGGAAAAGGCAAAATCTAAAGAAAAAGCAGTAAATTAATGATATAATCTTAAAAAAGCAGGAGATTGGTCTTTTATCGCGAAATATAAGCGTTGTGAAAAGATCAGTTATTTAGGAGGGACTAATTTTGAATAAGGCTGAATTAGTTAGCGCGGTGGCGGAGAAAGCTGACATGTCCAAAAAAGATGCAGAAAAAGCAGTAAAAGCTGTTTTTGATGTAATCGAGGAGTCGTTAGCACAAAGTGAAAAGGTTCAACTGGTTGGTTTTGGGACATTCGAAGTAAAAGATCGTGCTGCACGGACAGGAAGAAATCCACAAACTAAAGAAGAAATTCAGATTCCTGCGGCGAAGGTACCAGGTTTTAAAGCAGGTAAGGCTCTCAAAGATGCAGTACAAAAATGAGTCTTCGGACTAACTATAAAATCAGGTTCCAGGTTTTCTGGAACCTGATTTTTATACCATTTTAGAGATAAATTCAAGAGCGATCCCTTCTCACCATCCATGGTTTCAGGGACACTCGGCCATCCTTGGCCAGCGCTCTAATCTCGAACGTCCCTGTTCGAGTCATGGTGGCGCTCTAATCTTGAACATCCTTGTTCGAGCCATGGCCAGCGGTCTATTCTCGCCTCAGAGTGGTGTTTTAACCTCGAACAACCTTGTTCGAGCCTACAGATAGCCTCTTTTCGCTATTGCGGCGCCTAAGTGTGTTTATGGCTGAATCAGCCTAGTTTTCAAGGAGGGTAGTTATGCGCATTGATAAATATTTGAAGGTTTCACGCCTTATAAAGCGTCGTACAGTTGCCAAAGATGTTTGTGTGGGTGAAAAGATCAGTATTAACGGACGAACCGTCAAACCTTCAGCAGAAGTTAAGGCGGGGGACCTAATTACCATTGAGATGGGTAGCCGAATTCTTGAAGTCAAAGTTATGGCGACCCCAAACAGCATAAAGGCCAACGAAGCACAAACACTCTATGAATTGATACGGGATGAACGAAGGACAGAGTCTTAATAAAAAGACTTTGTCTTTTTTTATTTATCATGATTCAAATTCCTCTGGAATGAAGCAAGAACCATCCCATTTCCCTATTCCTCAGTTTCCTACGTTTCCTCACTTAAAATGACGTGAAGTATTGCTGCAGAGCCACAACCAGCGCGCCACAGCACCTTAATACATACACCTTTATCTCGTTAACCCAAGCTGAAGTATTCATAGCTTAGAGCGCTGATAGAAGAATTGAGACAAGCGAATAGCAATGGAACAGTGCGAAAAGTCTAAGACACTCCCTCACTCAAAGCGTATTTGTGTCAATGACGCAAACAGTCCCTCCCAAAGAACTCCTAACATCGTTCTCTCCCCCGTTGACCCAAGCCCAGAGGAAGTTTCTTAGCTTAGAGAGCACGATTAGTGGAATTGCGTCAATGAGCGCAGTCGATCAGGCGTTAAGAACCGCAACTGTTCACATGCAGAAAGCCCAGAAGTTTTGCGGTTTAGCCTGAGCGACAAGTGAATAGCAATGGAACGTTGTGCGAACGTGCTAAGAAACTTCCTCCCAACAGCTATGTCTAAAGGACGTACAACATGAATAGGGTTATAAGAGAAAAAAGAGTTAGGGGGATGGGGCATGGTGGACAAAGCAGGCAAAGGACATCGCCTTGTCATGGAAAATCGAGAACAAATTGCTTTGACAGGAGTACATAAAGTTCAGTCCTTTGACCCTAAGGAAATTATTCTTGAAACTGAGCTAGGAATATTGAGCATTAAAGGGGATCAATTAGGCATCAAACTGCTTAATCTTGAGGAGGGGTTAGTGGATCTTCAAGGGCATATTGGTGCTTTAATTTACCACAGAAATTCTAGCGGCAGTTCTCGTCGAGGCTTTTTGAACCGGGTTTTACGCTAAGAGTTAGCCCTCCAAAGTAGAGAGAAAGGAGGAAGAACAATCTCAGAATTCGTGACGTTATTTTGGGTAATTCTAGCAGGGGCGTCAGTAGGGATAATTTTTGATTTTTACCGCACGTTTAGACGTTGGCAAGGCTGGGGGCGAATAGTGACATTTGTAGGAGATATCGTCTTTTCGTTCGTTGCCTTGACTATTCTTTTCTGGTTTTTTGAGAAAGCGAATGCACTAGCCTTTCGCTCTTACATTATGTGGGGAAGTTTACTGGGTCTAGTTCTTTATCTAAGATTATTGAGCCGTTTTTCAGTACGTGGATTTTTTGGAATATATGGGATTTTGACGTACTTTGCCAGGCTTATTCAGAAAGGAATTAAGATTCCGATTAGAGGCCTCTTTATGCTTATGCGGCCACCCTACGCCATGTTGCGTTGGTTTAGCCTTCTAGTTTATCGGATCACGGAAGTGATTCTCTTTGAGCCAATCATGGGTCTGAAGA
The DNA here is from genome assembly GCF_000802135.1 of Desulfosporosinus sp. BICA1-9. NCBI lineage: Bacteria > Bacillati > Bacillota > Clostridia > Eubacteriales > Desulfitobacteriaceae > Desulfosporosinus > Desulfosporosinus sp. BICA1-9. The sequence goes on along the minus strand of NZ_JUEE01000132.1, from coordinate 1,810 downwards.
AGAGAATGAAGGCATTGTTAAATCATCTCTTGCCACCTAAGACAAATGGATAAATTCCTTGGAGGGGTTGATTCTCAATAATTAAATGGCTATAATGGAACTATCCGCAGTCTTTTGTAAGTGATTTGTAGACTAAATGTAGGTGATTTGTCCACAAACTATCCACACCTGTGTATAACTTTTAGCAAGGGCGTGCCACAGTGCATATAGAAATAAGGGGCTTGGAAAAACTGAGTTTTCGAGAACGCCAGGCAGTGATCCTCAAAGAAAGCGGAAAGTCTGTGGAGGACATTGCTAAGAAACTTCATCTCAGTCAAAGTTCTGTGGCAACTCTATTAACCAGGGCAAGAAGTAAAGGATATGAAATAGTTTGTATTATACCAGGCGGAGAGCTTGGTTTAGGAGGAGAGGAATTGGATGAAGAGGGCTTGTCTGAAGACTAAGACTAAGACTAAGACTAAGACTAAGACTCAAAATCGTCAAAGGGTTCGACTTCGTCCCATTCCTATCCTGATAATTTGCGTACTACTTACAGTGGTCGGAAGCTCAGTATGGCAGATATGGAAACTCCGTTCCCATGTGGAAGGGCAATTAGCCCACTTGAATCAAGAAAAGGTCTTATTGCTTCAAGAGGAAAAACGCCTCCAGGAGGAAATTGTTCGTTTAAACACCCCTAGTTACATTGAACAATTGGCAAGGGAGCAGTTAGGTCTTGTAAAACAAGGCGAAATTCTTATTTCTCCCAAGAATTAGTACCTCACAAGGGTCGTCTATGCCTTGACAGGCACGAAAAGTACTGCATATAATATAGAGTAAGTATAGATAGATCATCACAAGGAGGAGTTTACTTCGTATGGCCATTGACGTTGGCAGTATTGTTGAAGGGGTCGTAACAGGGATCACGAACTTTGGAGCATTTATAGAATTGCCGGATAGAGTGACCGGACTCGTACATATCTCGGAAGTCGCTGATGCCTATGTCAAGGACGTTCGAGATTATTTGAAGGAACAGGATCACGTAAAGGTAAAGGTCATTCATGTTGATGAAAAGGGAAAAATCGGACTTTCAATCAAACAAGCAAACCCCACAGTTCGCAATGTGGGTCGTGAACGCCGTCTTCCGCCAACTGTGTCCTTTGAGGATAAATTGGCTAAGTTTATAAAAGACAGTGATGAGCGTCAGACTGAATTTCGCCGAGCTACAGATTCAAAGCGTGGAGGTAGAGGTTCAAGTAGATATTAGGATATAACCGCCGTAAGGCGGTTTTTCTTTATACAATCAGAAAGTATAAACTTGCGTTGTATACTTTCTAAGGTCCCTTCTCGCCATCCTTGGCTACAGGGACACTCGGCCATCCTTGGCCAGCGCATCAGTGCAACTAAGGCGACGACACAGGACGTGTCTAGTGTCGAATGCGCCATGGATGGCATAGCATTCGACCGGCCGCCTCGCCCAGGCTGACAGAATGACTAATACGTGCGAAGACAGTGTCTTCGGGTGCCAGCCAAGTTTTCTTACGAAAATGAATCTACGCGCTGTCATTTCAAACTGTTATTTCAGTGAACATTAAAACCCTCAAAACCCTCAAAACCCTCTAAATCTTTGTTTCCAAATCACCTACCCCTAAAAAGACAATAACATGCCCGAGAACACTGTTATAGCTACGCACGGAGGTTATGATGCTTTAACTATTTGGTATCCTTTTGATTCTAGTGCCTTAATCAAACGTTGTTCTTTCTTCTTCTCCTGATTTTCGATAAACTGTGTACCAAGTTCTTGATATGGGGTTTTAGTTTGTAAAATTTGATA
>NZ_JUEE01000131.1:0-68981 GCF_000802135.1 Desulfosporosinus sp. BICA1-9 | reverse complement strand
GTTGCTAATCATGCGGGGGTTGTAAAGGAGATCATGGTGATTGAAGGAACTCCTCAGGTACACGAAGGAGAAACTGTGCGAGCCGGGCAAGTATTAATTCTGAAGCCCAATGCGGATAACTTAAACAATGCCCAACAGACTCAACCAGCTTCAGTAGCTAGAGGGTTTGTCCGTGCGCGAGTCTGGTACAGTGCCGAAACCACGATCCCCTTGGTAGAAGACAAAGTGGAGGAAAGTGGGAGAATTGCCACAGGGTGGGGTATAAAATTTGGTTCACGCGTCATAATGGTAACAACGCAGAATTCGCCTTTTGAGCAAGGACGTAAAGAAGTAGTAAGCCTTTCCCTAAAACCGTGGAGGAATTGGCGCTTTCCTGTCGAAGGTATTAAGATAAAGTATGTCGAACTTCGTGAAGTGCATCTTGAGCGTACTGGCACGGAAGCCCTTCAACTGGCTGAACAAGCTGCCAGGGCTGAAGTTCAGAAGAAAGTAGCAACTAAGATTCCCATCGTGCGAGAAACCGTTAAGGTTCTTACCAACAATTCCGATCTAGTGCGTGTTAGGGTAGAGGTGGAAACTTATGAAGATTTGGCAGTTTACGCCAATTCATAAGGGGTACGGAGGGTTATTTAGATCACGTAAGCATTTGAACTTTGTATGGTATATAGAAGTAAGGATGATGGCATGAAGATTAGAATATTTAGAACAATGTGGGAGGGGTTATCTCGAGGTATGGATTTGTTTAAACATCACACCACATGGCTTCGTGTCATTGTCGGGGTGATGTATTTTCTGTTGTTTGTCGTTCTGCTAACCTCCAATATTTTTGTCTCGACCCTTCAATTAGAATTAGGGGAACCCAGTCCACAACTCATCACGGCTCCGTGGAATAAGGACATTGAAGATATCCAAGGATATGCTCAAAACTTGGATAAAGCTGAGAAAGCTGTTCAACCGGTTTACAAACCCGATGAGGAATATTTGAATTTATTGACAAAGGATTTAGGGAAAACATTTACCACGTTGCGTGATGTGCAGTCGAGTTCGAAGGATGATCGTGTACGTATTAATCAACTGAAGCAAACCCAGCCTTTTAAGGATTTACCGGAGGGAGTATTGACGTCCTTAGTGAAGATAAGTCTGGATGATTTGAATGCGGATGAACAGGTCAGTAGAGACATTATCTTTAGCAGAGCGCGCAATTTGGATTCTGGAACTAGGACCTACGCGGAGTTAGATGGGTTTCTTGAAAAAACTAAAACGGATCTTAATCAGTCGGGTTTAAATGAGCATGTCAAAACGTTATTAAAGGTCTTCTTAGAACAGGAAATTACGCAACCCACTCTGATCGTAGACGATATTACGACAGAAGCTTTGCGAACAGCTGCAAAAAGTCTTGTGAAAAAGGATGTGCTGCGTTACAAGGCCAACCAAAAAATCGTTGGAGTGGGCGAGATTGTTGACGAAACAGATTACCAGGTCTTGGTCGAGTATGGCTTAATTAATAGCCATAATACGTGGAAAGCAACATTTGGAATTGCCTTGATTGTTCTCGCAGGAATGGGAACGATTTTGGTTTATTTGTTACAGTATAAACGGGATATCTTCCGCCTGACCAATCGAATTGTTCTTATAGGGCTGACGATGACGATGGTTTTGGCTATTGGACGTGGAGTGATTGCCTTAAATCTAGGGCCTGATTATAATAATTTGTCAGGCATGCTCATTCCGGTGGCCTGGGCGACGATGTCCGTAGCAATTCTTATTGGTGTGGATATCGCTATGTTGGTTTCCGTTGTCTTAGCGGTGTTTGTGGCTGTCTTAGTGGACCCCTCACTTTCGACTGCCTTTGGCTTGCAAGCGGGTTTAGTGGCTCTTTTTGGTGGGATTGTAGGAGTTTATAGTGTGTCCCATTTGAGTCAGCGTTCGGATTTGGCGCGGGCTGGGATATTTGTGTCCGCGGTCAATGTCTTGGTGATTAGTGGGGTTGCTTTTAGCTCAGATATGCGCTTGACGGTTTGGGCGGTTGGGCTGATTCTGGGGATTGTCAATGGATTGGCGTCATCGTTTTTAACGGTGGGGGCTTTGCACTGGTTCGAATCGGGATTTCGTATCACTTCTTCCGTACGGCTTTTAGAATTATCGAACCCCAATCGCCCGTTACTTAAGCGCTTGCTAATGGAGGCACCGGGTACATACCATCATAGCATTTTAGTGGGAAATTTAGCGGAAGCCGCAGCAGAAGCAGTTCATGCGGATGCGACCTTGGTAAGAGTAGGCTCCATGTATCACGATATTGGCAAGTTAAAACGCCCGTACTTTTTCATCGAAAATCAGTTTACCCAGGAAAATCCACACGATAAAATAGCTCCGACTCTAAGCTCTCTGATCATTACTTCACATGTTAAAGATGGCTTGGAGTTAGCGAAGGATTATAAACTCCCAACGCAAATCCAAGACATTATCTCCCAGCATCATGGAGACAGTCTGGTCAGTTTCTTTTATCATAAGGCCCTTGAGAGTCAGGAAAATGTGCCTGAGGAGTCTTTCCATTACGAAGGGCCAAAGCCTCAGAACAAAGAGGCCGCGCTGGTTGCTTTGGCCGACAGTGTGGAAGCGGCAGTGCGTTCTATGAGACAACCTACGCCGGGGCGTGTTGAAGGGCTAGTCCGCAAGCTTATTAAGGACAAGCTGAATGACGGACAGTTGGATCAATGTGATTTAACGTTTCAAGATTTAGATCGGATCGCTATGGCTTTTGTCCGTGTCTTAAGTGGAATTTTCCACTCCCGCATTGAATATCCGGAGATGCCAAGTACACGAGACGCGGGTTTGAATAAGAAAACCCTGGTAGATGTTAATCAAGAGGATGGTATTGCTTTACCAAAGGAGAAACTGCTTGAGAGTCGCGAGGGGTCTCTTGAAACTAAGATTCCTCGAGTGAATCATAAGCCAATTAAGGATAATTCTTAGGCTCTTGACAAGAGCTACTTAAAAAGTATGCTCAATTTCTGAAGGGGGGAAGGGTAAAACACTTCTATTTCATGTTGGGAGTGGGTTTGCCTGAAGTACGTGATTTTAGATATCTCTTGGGAAGAGGAGTCTATTTTGCCGGAACGGCAGGATGCTCTCACCACGCTGCTAAATAACGCTATTACTGAGACTATCCACTTGTCTGGTGGGCGGTCTGAGGCGGAAGTGAGCTTAATGCTGGTTGATGATCAGCGCATACATGCTTTAAATCTTGAGTATCGAGGAGTGGATCGCCCGACGGATGTTCTTTCTTTTGCCTTGCAAGAGGAAATGGATGAGGAACCGGATTTCGAGTTTGAAGACGAAATGCTGGGGGATATCGTTATTTCTGTTGAACGGGCAAGGGAGCAGGCAGAGGAGTATGGGCATTCCTTTGAACGGGAAATTGTTTACTTAGCGGTCCATGGAACGCTTCATTTATTAGGGTATGATCACGAAGAAGAGGACGATAAGCTAAAAATGCGCAACAAAGAAGAAGAGGTAATGACTAAACTGGGGTTAGAGAGAGTATAACGATAACCTCAAACATCCTTGTTCGAGTCATGGCAGCGCTTTCAAGAAGGTTAACACGTGCGAAGACAGTGTCTTCGGGTGCCAGCCAGGTTTCTTTATAATCAGACCGAAAACGGAGGGGCATATGGGAAGATATCTGAAACCAGGATTTTGGCGCAGTCTCAATCAAGCTTGGCGAGGAATGCTATATACTTTGAAAACTCAAGGACACATGCAGTTTCATGTTTTCGCTGGAATTCTTGTTTTGAGCGTTGCTTGGTGGGCTAAGGTTTCACGTTTTGAATGGCTAATTCTTGTTTTAGCGATTGGCAGCGTGATCGGTGCAGAAGTGATGAATTCTGCGGTTGAAATTGTTGTAGATATGGTGCAACCAAACTTTCACCCTCTTGCGGGAATGGCAAAAGATGTGGCGTCAGGAGCGGTTTTAGTGACTTCGATTCAGGCTATCATAATTGGACTAATTGTCTTTGCTCCCTTATTGTATCGCTCTGTGGGCAAGGTTTTTTAGAAAAGGAGTTGTATGCGTAAATGCTCGATCCAGAGCTTACGAAAGAACTTAGTAATCGGGCACAAGCTGCATACGGACAGGCCTATGTACCGTATTCTCATTACCCAGTTGGTGCGGCGGCACTTTTTTCCTCTGGAGAAATATATAGTGGTTGTAACGTGGAGAACGCCAGTTATGGTTTAACGGTTTGCGCAGAACGAAATGCAATTTTTCAAGCCGTAGCTCGGGGAGAGCGGAAGTTGAAAGGAATTGCGATTGCTGTTCCGACTGACGTATTTCCGTCCCCGTGTGGTGCTTGTCGGCAAGTGATTCGGGAGTTCGCTGAGGATTGCCTGGTTTACTTAATTAATGGACAGGGTGAAACGAAGGTGACTAGTTTGAAGGCGTTATTGCCTGAGGCGTTTGGGCCGGAGTATTTGTAGGGGGACTTGTGTCACACAGCGCTCGGTGCTTACGACGCAGAGCAAACTAACCGTTTAAGCTCCTACTATGGGGAGCGGGGTTCATCCTTCGGCGATACTCTCCACTGGAGACTATCGTGCCAAACTCGCCGTCCTTGGCTCGGTTGGCGGCAGTGCACATCCTTGTGCACTGCCCCGTGTCTGGGGTCGGTCGCTTGAACGGAAGTTTGCTATTCTGCTTACGTAAAGACGTCGCGCTCGTGTGACACTGCGTCCTGGGGCTTGGAACGGAAATGTGGAACGAGGGGAACGAAGTTGCGGTGATGGTTAACGTTGCTGGGGAGAAGGCACATTTCATGTGTGCCTTCATACCTAAAGAAACCATAGATCAGTAAAACAAGGCCTTTGCCTTTTCAGCGGTCTGGGGTTTTTAGGTGGGCACTGTGCATCCACCTGTCGGAGGGTTTAGTGGGAGCAGGAACGGTTCTTAACTAGCATATGTCCCTATTTGTGTCCGAGGACTGTACAATCCCCACTGAATAGATGACACTATTTAAGGTTAAGGTAATAAAGATAAGAATGAAAAATAAATAAAAGTATAAGATAGGGAAGTGCTTCACCGTTGGTTTCATCAACATCAAACAAAGAAGAATTCCGTTCTGGTTTTGTATCCGTAATTGGAAGACCTAATGCAGGGAAATCGACCTTGCTTAATCATTTATTGGGGCAGAAAGTGCTGATTATGTCGGATAAGCCTCAAACCACCCGAAACCGTATTCAGTGTATTTTGACGGAAGAACGGGGACAAATTGTCTTTTTGGATACTCCAGGAATTCATAAACCCAAACATAAGTTAGGGGAATATATGGTCGGAAAGGCCAAAGAATCCATGCGCGAAGTGGATGTTATCGTTTATATGGTGGATCTTACTGCCGAATATGGCCCGGGCGAAGAGTATATTATTGAGATGCTTAAGCAGACGAAGATCCCCTGTGTACTTGTCTTAAATAAAGTTGATTTACTAGCCAAGAAAGAAATCTTAATGCAAAAAATCCAGCATTTTTCTGCTCTTATCGATTTTAAAGCGATTGTGCCTATTTCGGCAAAAACAGGGGAAAACTCGGATGAACTGTTAAATGTAATTTTTGACCAACTTTCTCCAGGTCCTATGTATTATCCTGAAGATGAAGTTACAGATCAGCCGGAACGGTTTATCATGGCGGAACTGGTGCGCGAAAAAGTACTTCAGCTGACTCGCGATGAAATTCCTCATTCGATTGCTGTTGTGATTGAAGAGGTAGAAGAAAAGAAGACCCTTGTTAAAGTGAGAGCTTTGATTGTAGTTGAGCGTGAATCTCAAAAGGGAATCGTTATCGGGGCCGGAGGTAAACAGCTCAAAGAGATCAGCAGCCTGGCCCGTCTAGATATTGAGGCGTTGTTAGGTAGCAAGGTGTTTTTGGAAGTATGGGTTAAAGTTAAAAAGGATTGGCGTAATCGTATGGATAGCTTACGCAATTACGGGTATGGAAAGGAACGGGAGTAAGATGAATCTTGCAGGTATGACGGATCATACGTTGTTAAAGCCTCAAGCTATGGAAAAGGACATTGTGGCGCTTTGTCATGAGGCTCAATTGCATAAATTTGCGACGGTTTGTGTCAACCCGATTTATGTGCAAACGGCGGCTAAGCTTTTACACGGCACAGGGATAGGTGTTGTTGCTGTTGTGGGTTTTCCGTTGGGGGCTACGTTTACGGAAGTGAAAATCCAAGAAGTTTTTATGGTCAAAGCACATGGTGGTAAAGAAGTGGATATGGTGATAAATATTGGTTGGGCTAAATCCGGGAATTGGGACGCGGTAGAGCAAGATGTTGCTCGTGTGGTTGAAGCGGCACATGGGTGCGGCTTGATAATTAAGGTTATTATTGAAACTTGTTTGCTTTCGGAAGATGAGAAAGAAATGGTGTCGAAGATCGTTAAACGTGCGGGTGCAGATTATATTAAGACCTCGACTGGCTTTGCCGGGGGTGGAGCTACAGTCGAGGACGTGTCTAATCTTAAAGCCTGGGTGGGGGAAAATGTTAAGGTAAAGGCGTCGGGCGGAATCAGGACTCGGGAGTTTGCGCTTGAGCTTATCGAAGCAGGAGCTGAACGGTTAGGGACGAGTGCGGTACTAGTGTGACTTGTGGGTACATCGCTCGGTCATACGACGCAGAGCAAACTAACCGCGTAAGCTCTTAAATGGGGAGCGGGGTTCATCCTTCGGCGATAGTATTATATAAAGAACCCGCCTACGGCGATAATCTATCCTACGCCGCGAAGTGTTCCTTTTGGGATCAGCGGCTTCGGCGATACTCTCCACTGGAGACTATCGTACCAAATTCGCCATCCTGCAAGAAGGCCTAATTCGTGCGAAGACAGTGTCTTCGGGCTCAGTTGGCGGCTTCGCACGTCCTGTGCTCAGCCCCGTGTATGGGGTCGCTTACACGGAAGTTTGCTATTCTGCTTACGTAAAGACGTCGCTGATGTATCCCACTGCGTCCCGGGGATAGTTACGTTTGCTGGGGAGAAGGCACATTTCATGTGCGCCTTCTTGCCTCTACAACTTAAAGCCTGTGAAGTAGGCCTGGAACGTATTTAGATCGTACTTTGAAGTTATAGCAAGAAGAACCGTCCTGAGTAAGCCTAAAACAAGTAAAATGTATAGTGACGTCATATTTACATAAAATAGAAAGGGTGAGTGGGCGTGGCCGTTTATCATGCGGACGCGTTAGTGATCCGTAGTAAGCAATTTGGTGAGTCGGATCGAGTGCTCACTCTTTTTTCACGTGAATTGGGCAAGCTTCAAGCTGTGGCAAAAGGGGTGCGTAAACCTAAAAGCCGTCAAAGGGCCGGGGCTCAGTTGTTTACTTATGGGGATTATCTGATTCATCGTGGGAAAACGTTGGACACGATAAGTCAGTGCAGTCCGAGGGAAAGCTTTCCTCATCTCTGGAATGACCTTGATCGGTCGTTTGCGGCTTCAGGAATTGTTGAACTTTTAGATATCTCGACGATTCCGGCACAGCCAAATTCGGAACTTTTTACGCTTGCGTTGACTTGCCTGTTTTTACTGGAACATTATGATCCTACTCTTGTGCTTAGTGCTTATGCTTTAAGGTCAATGACGTTGCTAGGATATCATCCGCGTTTAGGAGAATGTGCGGAGTGTGGCGCACCTGTGAAGGGCAAGCGTTTATTTTTTAGTTCTACAGCTGGTGGTACGCTTTGTGGGAACTGTTTAGAGAACAATTCCGGACGTTGGATTCGGGCGGGTAGTATCGGGTTTATGCGTCAATTGATTCGGGCTGAAATCACTAAGCTGGATCGTTTGCGTTGGAATGATTGGATGCGGCAGGAAATTGTAGAGATTTTGAGGATTTACCTGGAGCATAGTTTTGAGCGACCCCTCAAATCGTGGAGGATGGGAAGTCTGACACGGGATGAAGTGGGAAAACAATTTGAAGGATTTAACGGGAAGGAAGGTAAAAATAATGAGTGAGCCGCTATGGACGGAACTTGAAAAAATGGATGTCTTACGTGAACGGATGGGGATAGGGTATGAAGAAGCTCGTACGGCTCTTAATTTGGCTCAAGGAGACGTTGTAAAGGCTTTAGACGATCTTGAAAAGGCTCAAAAAGGAGAAACACGAGAATGGGATTTTGAAGGTCAAGGGCGTGGAATGTGGGATGGTCTAAAATCTACGATGACAACGATTAGTCACTCCACAATTAGTCTTAAAAGGCATGAGAATACGATTGTAAGCCTTTCAGCACCTTTGGGTTTAGCCTTGGCGTATACAGTATGGCGGAAGCCCAGCTTAAGATTGCTGGCGCTTGTAGGGGCTGTAGGGGCGGCGATCAACCATTTTGAATTAGAGGTTGCTACTGAACAGAAGTATCCTTATGATAAAGAAACGGAAGAATATTGAAAATAGATAATTGCACTTGATCTTGAGTCATCGTAGTTTGAGAAACCATTTATAGCTGATAAAGTGCATTATCAAAGAAAGAGAAGAGAAAATGCATTTTATCGAGTTAATAAAGGGATACACCCCCTATAATGAACAAGAGGAAAAGGATAAAGCAGTCATATTGTACTGTCTTGAGCGCTTTGAGGATGTTTTAACGAGGAAAAATGAGATTGCCCATATTACATGTTCTGCTTTTGTCGTTAATAGAACAAAGGATAAGGTACTTGTGGTTCATCATAATATCTATAATTCTTGGTCTTGGACAGGCGGCCATGCAGATGGGGAAGAAGATTTACTAGCAGTCGCTATGAAAGAATTAAACGAGGAGACTGGGGTTAAAAATAGTCACCCGGTTACTTCGGATATTTTTTCCTTGGACATACTTCCTGTGTTTGGACATACAAAAAGAGGAAACTATGTTTCCCCTCATATCCATTTATCAATCGCCTTTTTGATCGAGGCTGATGAAAACGACGCACTGATGTTTAAAGAAGACGAGAATAGTGGGGTAAAATGGATTCCGTTAGACGAATTAAATGATTATAGTAATGAACCTCATATGCATAAATTGTATGACAAGTTTATTTCTAAAATCAAAGAGTTGGGGATCTATAAATAACTTAACTCAAGGCTTCAAGATTTAAATTTAAAGATCTCAAGGACTAATTAAGATTTGACACAATTTCTTCCTCAGCATATAATAATTTAAATTAATACCTTTAATATGCGATGATGGGCAAGAAGTTCACGAATCCTCTCTATTAGCGAGTTCGGGTAGGTGGAAGCCGAATGAGAGAAGTGGATGGGGCAGCTCTGAGCACATAGAACGAAGGGGACCCTGAGGGGTCAAACAGGGTGGAACCGCGGGAACAAGCTCTCGTCCCTGTAGCTTAAAAATGCTACGGGGGTGAGGGCTTTTTTACGTTTCTGGCCAATGGCCAGCTTGGTTGATATGCAAGTCGAGAACCGTCCCGACTTGCACGATTTGCAAAAGAATAATTCTTAAGGAGGCTGACAATGAAGTTTCAAGACATTATCCTTACTCTCAACCAGTTTTGGGGAGAACAGGGCTGTATTATTGCCCAACCCTATGATGTGGAAAAAGGGGCTGGAACTATGAACCCCGCGACGTTTTTGCGTGCGCTTGGGCCAGAGCCCTGGAATGTCGCTTATGTTGAGCCGTCACGTAGACCGACGGATGGACGATATGGAGAAAATCCTAATCGTTTACAGCATTATTTCCAATACCAAGTCATCCTGAAACCCTCGCCTGATAATGTTCAGGAACTGTATTTGCAGAGTTTAGAGCGCTTGGGGATTAATCCTAAAGAGCATGATATCCGCTTTGTAGAAGACAACTGGGAATCTCCAACCTTGGGTGCCTGGGGGTTAGGCTGGGAGGTCTGGTTAGATGGCATGGAAGTGACCCAATTTACGTATTTTCAACAGTGTGGAGGGATTGACTGCAAACCGGTTTGTGCTGAAATTACCTATGGTCTGGAACGCCTGACTACGTATATTCAAAACAAAGATAGTGTCTATGATATCGAGTGGGTCGGAGATGTCACCTATGGCGATATCTACCTGCAAAATGAAATCGATTACTCGCAATATAACTTTGAAGTGGCGGATATAGAAGCTTTACAGATCTGGTTTGAGATGTATGAACGTGAGGCGAAACGGGTCGTAGAAAAAGGGCTGGTGCTGCCTGCATACGACTATGTGTTGAAGTGCTCGCATACGTTCAACTTGCTTGATGCCCGGGGGGCGATTAGTGTCACGGAACGAACAGGCTATATTGCTCGGGTTCGGGCCCTCGCTCGTCTCTGCGCTCAGGCTTATGTGGAACAACGGGAGAGACTGGGCTTCCCCTTATTAAAGAACGCTGTAGAGAAAGAGGTGGAGTAAGATGGTGAACGATTTTTTGCTGGAACTTGGAATGGAAGAAATCCCAGCTAAATTCTCCCCGGGGGCGATGACCCAGTTAGAAGAACAAGCACGTAAACGCTTGGCCGAGCTTCGTTTAACGTATCAGGAAATAAATATCTTGGCGACCCCACGCCGTCTCGCGCTTTTAGTGATGGGTCTTGAGGAAAAACAAAAGGATTTAGCCATGGAAGTTAAGGGACCGGCTTTGAAAGCGGCTTATGATGCGAATGGTGGTCCAACGAAAGCAGCCCAAGGGTTTGCCAGAGGACAGGGAGTTTTGGTGGAAGATCTCTTTGTACAAGAGGTCAATGGTGTGCCGTATGTCTTTGCACGTAAATCGGAAATTGGGCTGGAGACCAGGTCACTCCTCTCGCAGTTTGCCATCGACATGATTAACTCCCTTCATTTTCCGAAACCGATGCGCTGGGGAACGCTTGATTTCCGTTTTGCTCGGCCTATTCGCTGGATTGTGGCGCTATACGGTACAGAGGTTGTTTCGTTTGAGTTCGTAGGGCTTGAGTCTGGACGAACCTCACGAGGGCATCGTACTTTGGCTACGGGCGATGTTTTGATCGACCAACCCTCGAGCTATCGTGAAGCCTTACGTCAAGCTTATGTTATTGCAGATCCCAAAGAACGAAAAGCAGATATCTTAGCCCAAATCAAAGCCCTGGCCGAGAAGGTAGGCGGCGAGGTGCCTGAAGATGAAGAACTTTTGGGTGAAGTTATCCACCTGGTGGAGTATCCGACTGCTTTATTAGGTGAGGTGGCCGCTCAATATATGCATTTACCAGAGGCTGTGATCACCACTCCAATGCGGGAACATCAACGCTATTTCCCAGTCCGGGCTAAAGATGGCGACCTTTTACCCTATTTTATTACGGTGCGTAATGGGAATGATTTTGCTTTAGATACGGTTAAAGCGGGAAATGAAAAGGTGCTCAAAGCTCGTCTAGAAGATGCCGCCTTCTATTATCGCGAAGATCAAAAAGTTCCTTTGTCAGAACTAGTTTCAAAGTTGGAAAAAATTGTCTATCATGAAAAATTGGGTACGGTCGAGCAAAGGGTTGCTCGTTTACGCGGCCTGTCTCGGTTCATGGCAGAGAAGCTGGAGCTTGGAGTTGGCAAGCTAGAAGAAATAGACCGCACTGCTTTATTGGCGAAAGCGGATCTGGTGACGTTAATGGTCAGCGATTTTCCGGAATTGCAGGGAGTTATGGGAGCGGATTATGCCAGTGCCAGCGGAGAAAAAGCTGAAGTCTGTCAAGGGATACTTGAGCATTATCAGCCTCGTTTTGCAGGAGATACGCTACCTAAATCCGATTCAGGTCGCGTGGTCAGTGTTGCCGACAAACTAGATGCCATCGTTGGAGCGTTTAGTATTGGCATTCAACCTACCGGGTCTCAAGATCCTTATGCGCTAAGACGGCAGGCGCAGGGGATTATAGCCATTCTTTTAGATTCAGGGTGGGATCTCTCTCTAACCTCGCTTTTGAAGAAGTCCTATAGCCTTCTTGCAGAGCAAGGGGCAGATTTGTTGCCAGTTGAGGACATCATGTCACTCTTGGAGGAGTTCTTCCAACAAAGGGTGCGTTTTGTGCTTCAGGAACAAGGGCTCCGTTATGATACAGTGGATGCGGCGTTGGCGTCAGGTTGTGATGACGTGAATCGCGCTGTAAAAAGAGCCCGGCTACTTTCCGTCAAACGGGAGGAAGAAGCCTTTGTTCTCTATGCCCAGACCTATACTCGCTGCTTTAATCTGACTAAAAAAGAAGTAATTCGGGCGTTAGATTCATCAATCTTGGTGGATGAGACTGAAATTGCCCTTGCTAAAGGGATATCTGAGCGCAGGGAGCGGTTTGATCAGGCCATTGCGCTGGGGGATTATGAGGAGGCTTATGACCTGGCTTGGGAACTTGTCCCGCAAATCGAAGCCCTCTTCCAAGCGGTGATGATTATGGTAGAAGATCAGGCTTTAAAAACAGCTCGCTTGGCTTTGCTTAGTCAGTGTGTGGTAATCTTAGGTTGCCTAGGAGAATTAAGCGTCTTAGCTTAAGCGGAATTTATTTTTGAAAGTAAGTAGTGAGTAGTAAGTAGGTTTTAGGGCGCCTGATTACTAGATAATATTCATACTTTATTAAAAATTGGCTGTTAACACAGATGGACTTTAAACACCATCTGTGTTTTTTTATATGCCCCAGGTCGCTGAGCATATCGTTAAAATAAATAGTTATTTTTTTGGCAGATCCTCATGCCGCATCGCACCTCTATCTGATAATGAAAATGTATTTTTCAGTAGAAATATAAGCTATGCATAAGTGTATTAGAGATTAATGACTGACAAACTAAAAGTCCACAGTAAAACTTCGATAGTGCAAAGCGGCATGTCAAGCAGACAGATTTGAGTAAGTGAGTGTTAGTGATTGTTAGTGAACGTTCGTAATCGTTCATAAAAATATATGATTTATATGCTCACTATCTAGGCAAAAAATAATATAATATGATATAATCAAGCGCGTAAAACTTTATTAGTATGTCACATTGCGGTTTGAGAGAAACATTAAGGGGTGAAATGGGTTGGAATGGACGGAACGTCAACAGCGAATCGTGGAGATCGTGAAAGCCTCAGGTTCCATCACCGGTGAAAAGATTGCGGCAATGCTGGATTTGACGCGAGCCACTCTCCGCCCGGATTTAACCATTTTGACGATGTCCGGTGTCTTAGTGGCCAGGCCGCGCGTTGGGTATTCTTATCGTGAGGATAATGGGCCCTCTCCGATCATGGAACGCATGCTACAGCTGCGGGTCTGCTCGTTTAAATCTATGCCAGTCACGGTTCTGGAAGATGCCAGTATCTATGAAGCGACGGTTGCAATGTTCACGCAAAACGTAGGAAGTTTAACGGTTGTCGGGCCAGATAGAGTCCTTTTAGGAATGATTTCAAGGAAAGATATTATGAAAGCCTCTTTAGGAAAAATTGACTTGCAACAAGTGCCTGTCGGTGTCATCATGACCCGTATGCCGAACATTTACATGACGACGTCTGATGAACCAGTCTTAAGTGCTGCCAAAAAATTGGTCCAACATCAAGTTGACAGTTTGCCAGTCGTGGAAGGGTATGTTGACGAGAACGGTAATGAGTGTTATGAAGTCGTGGGCCGATTTACCAAGACGAATGTCACAAAGCTCTTTGTGGAGATTGCGGAAAGGTAATAGTCCGGAGGTCAGAGATCAGAAGCCAGAGGTCAGAGGCCTGTACAGAGGGCAGGAGCCAGAGGTCGGAATAGGGAGCCTATTACATAAAGGACTTGGACTAAGGACGAGTGCTGAAGTCATAGACTGGAAGTCAGATGCAGAGGCAGAAGGCAATCCAGAGGTTAGAGGCAGAAGCCAAAGGTAGAGGTCGGAAATCAGAGGCTGGAGGGCACCAGGTCAGTAAATAGAAGTCAGAGTAGACTTCGAATGAATTCGGAGGTGTGAATGTGACGGCTCAAATGTCGGTGATTTATGTCATTTCAGATGCACTTGGAGAGACGGCTGAGTTTGTAAGTCGGGCGGCGGCAGCACAATTCATTGGCGTAAAGACTCGGATCCGTCGGGTTCCCTACGTACGGGATCAAGCTCATTTGGAAGATATTATGGAAGAGGCCATTGCCGAGCAAGCAATCTTAGTTTATACCCTGGTACTTAAAGATCTTCGAGATTATATAGAGAGAAAGGCCTCTGAAAAAGGGCTTAAAACTGTTGATATATTGGGTCCTCTAATTGGCGCTCTTAGCAGCCAAACGGGTATGGACCCCACACATACGCCAAATATTATCCATCGCTTAGATGAACAATATTTTCGTAAGGTGGAAGCGATCGAATTTGCTGTGAAATATGATGACGGTAAAGATTCGCGCGGGGTACTTTATGCTGATGTTGTTCTGATTGGTGTCTCTCGAACGTCGAAAACTCCACTCAGTATGTACTTAGCTCACAAAGGGCTTAAAGCTGCTAATATTCCCTTAGTTCCAGAAGTCGATCCTCCTGAGGAACTTTTTTGTATTTCTTCACGGAAAGTGATTGGCTTAACTCTGCGACCCGAATTGCTTAACCAGATTAGAACAGAACGTTTAAAAACTCTGGGGCTGGGAGCGACAGCAGATTATGCTAACCTGGATCGGATCATGAGAGAGCTGGAATATGCCCGTGGTATCATGAGGCGGATAGGCTGTCCAATTATCGATGCAACTGGTAAAGCAGTTGAAGAAACTGCGAGTATCGTTCTAGAAATGTTATTTAAGGGGGATCGAAATGAGTAAGAAATATGTTTACTTATTCCAAGAAGGTAAGGCCTCAATGCGTGATTTATTGGGTGGAAAAGGGGCCAATTTGGCCGAGATGACCCAAATTGGTTTGCCGGTTCCTCCAGGATTTACAATTACCACGGAAGCCTGTAACGAGTATTACAGCAATGGTGAAACGTTGCCAGATGGGGTATGGGAAGGTGTCTGGCCTGCTTTGGCTGAGGTTGAAGCAGCTACGGGTAAACTCTTTGGAGATCCGAAAAATCCACTTCTCGTCTCGGTAAGGTCAGGGGCAAAGTTCTCAATGCCGGGCATGATGGATACGGTTCTCAATTTGGGCCTTAATGATGAGACTGTGGTAGCTTTGGCTGAGAACACTCAAAATGAGCGCTTTGCTTGGGACTGTTATCGGCGCTTTATCCAGATGTTTGGGGATGTTGTCTTAGAAGTAGAGCATTATATTTTTGAACAGATACTGGAGACTGCCAAAGAAAAACAGGGAGTCCACTATGATTCCGAGCTTTCCGCGGAGAGCCTCAAATGGATGGTAAGTGAGTATAAGAAAAAGATTCAACGTAAAACTGGCAACCCGTTTCCCATGGACCCTAGAACTCAGTTAGAACAAGCAGTCTTGGCAGTTTTCCGTTCGTGGAATAACGACCGTGCTAATGTTTATCGTAGAATCAATAATATTCCAAATGACATTGGAACAGCTGTTAATGTTCAGTCCATGGTCTTTGGAAATATGGGATCTGATTCAGGAACGGGCGTGGCCTTTACCCGTAATCCTTCCACAGGGGAAAGTGCACTTTATGGTGAATACCTAATGAATGCTCAAGGGGAAGACGTGGTTGCAGGCATTAGAACACCGAACCCGATTGCTACCTTGGCGCAGGAAAATTTAGAGATCTATAATCAATTTGTGGAGGCTTCCCAACGACTAGAATCTCATTATCGAGACATGCAGGATATTGAATTTACCATCGAGCGCGGTAAACTATATATGCTCCAAACTCGAAATGGCAAACGTACTGCCTCGGCAGCAATCCGAGTGGCTGTGGAACTTTTCCACGAAGGCGTGATTACGAAAGAAGAAGCAGTGATGCGGATCGAACCGGATCAATTAGAACATCTATTACATCGCCGTATGGACACGGATTCAAAGCTCCAAGTTCTGGCCAAAGGGTTACCTGCTTCGCCAGGAGCTGCATCCGGCAGAATTGTCTTAAGTGCTGAGGAAGCGGAACGGTTAGGAAATCTCGGTGAGAAAGTAATTCTGGTGCGCACGGAAACAACACCGGATGATATCCGGGGTATTTTGGCAGCTCAGGGGATTCTGACGAGCCGTGGCGGTATGACAAGCCATGCGGCTGTTGTCTCCCGTCATATGGGCAAACCGGCTGTCTGTGGGTGCGATGCTTTAAAGATTGACTATACCCAAGGTTTGTTTGTCATTAATGGGGTGGATTATCCCCAAGGAACGATCATCTCTATCGACGGATCAACTGGTCGAGTGATCAAAGGGGAAGTATCCATGGTCGATCCAGAACTAAGCGAAGGATTTAAGGAGTTCTTGGGTTGGGCGGATGATATTGCTAGACTTCGGGTTATGGCCAATGCTGATAGTCCAACAGAAGCGACTAATGCTCGTGATTTTGGCGCGGTTGGGATCGGGTTGACTCGGACGGAACATATGTTTATGGACCCTGAGCGGATACCTATTGTTCAAGAGATGATCTTGGCTCAATCCCTTGAAGATCGCGAAGCTGCTTTAGCTAAGCTCTTACCCATGCAGGAAGAGGACTTCTACGGTATTTTGAAGGCTATGCAGGGGTTCTCTGTGACTATTAGGCTGCTCGACCCTCCACTTCATGAATTTCTTCCCCATTCTGAGGAGTTGGTGGTGGAGATCACAAAACTTAGAATTAGCAAAACTGATCTAACGTCCTTACATGAAAAAGAAGCTTTGTTACGTAATGTTCGGGCCTTATCTGAATTGAATCCAATGCTTGGCCATCGTGGATGCCGCCTTGGCGTGTCCTTCCCTGAAATTACGGTTATGCAAGCACGGGCGATTTTCCAAGCTAGTGCACGTTTGATCAAAGAAGGGTACGACATTCATCCAGAAGTCATGATTCCACTAATCATGGGGAAAGAAGAATTCCTGATGATGCGAAAGTTGGTAGACGATACTGCGGCAGAGGTTATGCAAGAACAAAACGTTCAGCTTCACTATAAAGTCGGAACCATGATTGAGGTGCCGCGCGCGGCGCTCTTGGCTGATGAGATCGGAAAGGTTGCAGATTTCTTCTCTTTCGGAACTAATGATCTGACCCAGATGACCATGGGTTTATCTCGTGATGATGCCCAAGGAAAGTTCCTCCCGGTCTATCTCGATAAGAAAATCATGAAGACAGATCCCTTTGTCGTATTAGATCGCGAGGGGGTTGGTAAGCTCATCGGCATCGGCGTAAATCTTGGTCGGAGTACAAACTCAGCTCTTGGCTTAGGGATCTGTGGTGAGCACGGCGGGGAACCGAACTCTGTGGAATTCTGCCATATGGTCGGTTTGGATTATGTCTCTTGCTCTCCATTCCGCGTACCGATTGCTCGATTGGCTGCCGCCCAGGCGGCTGTAATCAACAAAGACCGATCTAAGTAAGGAATAAAACAGGATGAATGAGACTCCGAAAGTCTTATATACCAAGGCTTTGGAGACTTAATAGAAAATATAAAGTAAGGGTATTGCCTCTTAGTAATTTAAGAGACAATACCCTATTTTCGTTTCTGATTTTTGAGCCAATCTTTAAATGAAATCAGCATTGAAAAGACCAATCAAAATAAGGGCTTAAAATAATATAGGCAAAGCTCTCAAAACCGGGATACGTACAAAAATTAGGAGTATCTGGTTCTAGGTAATGTTTATAGACAACAAATCGATTCGGTGGTAGTATAATAAGCATATAATAAGTGTATTTTATTGCTACCAAGAGAGGTGATTTATATGATGAATATCAAGCCGTCCGCAGCAATCCGCAAAAATTATAATGAGATTTCTGAATTGTGCAAGCGGTCAGGAGAACCGGTTTATCTTACGAAAAACGGAGAAGGGGATCTCGTGGTCATGGATATAGAAACCTATGCAAGAAGGGAAAGTATGCTTCGGCTACGGGAAAACCTGGTTGTTGCAGAAGAAGGCAGGCTGAATGGAAAACCAGGTTATTCCATTGACGAGGTCTCTGCTATGATGAAATCAGCAGTCCGAGAGGTGCTAGATGGACAGCGAAAATAAACGGTACACCGTAGTTATTTCCGATGAGGCCAAGCAAATGCTGATATCACACGCACGGTTTCTGGCACAGGTTAGTGAGCATGCAGCCACGTGGTTAATTGAAGACTTTCAGGTAAGGGCAAAGTCATTAGAACAGTTCCCAGAAAGAAATCCAGGGCTGATTGACAAGCTGATTCCTTCAGAAAAATACCGAAAACTCTTATTGGAGAAAAGGTATCTATTGGTCTATCAGATCAAGGAAAACACCGTATATGTGGACGCAGTTGTAGATACACGCCAGGACTATGGCTGGTTATCGTAGGCTGGAAAACAGAATAAAAGCCTAAAATAAGACGAAGAAAGCTATAATTGACTCACGAAAAAGGAGATGAGAATTATGCCTCTGATTACTCCAATTTAGTTTATGATTACATAAAGTGTTTCAATATGAAAAAGAGATTGGTCTTTTATGATAGATAAGGCTCAGGCAGCGATAAAGAATCAAGGGTCAATTAAATAATAAAGCAAATAGTATAAGCACAGCTATCCAATCCTTATCTATCAAGGTTTATAGAGTATATTTAAAAAATATATATGGGTATTGTCTTTTAGAATTAAGAGATAGTACCCTATTTCTTATTGTGAAATTTTGGGTTAGTCTGGTAATAAAGATGAGCAACTGATGTAAAATATTAGCATTATCATTAGAACACGGCGTGAAGTTTACTATGGAGCCGACAGAAATAGGCGAAGTCACAATAGCTGTCTTTGACGATACATGTGGAAACCTTATTCAGATATTACAGAAGTAACTTTATGTCGAAATAGAAGCAACCAGTTCTAAACGACTTTATTGTTATGTTTTAAGGTCGGTGAACACATTTAATACGTCACCTTACACTCAGCTTCCAAACTGGGGCAGAACATTCTTGGACAACTATCTTGCAACGTTACCTTACGCCTATGGGACTTCATACCTGACTCAGATAAGAAACGCTTGCTCGCGTTTCTTTTTGTTTTTTGAGTTTGCAGGCATAAACCAGCCTTCTGAGATTACCCATGACATTGTGAAATCATTTTTTATCAAAGATATCCATATGTCATCAAAATCTAAGGATCGATACAACAATGAAATTAGCCATTGTCTTATGTACATGGAAACTTCGTAATCCAATGTTTTGGATTGATATTTATCCAATCGTAATACTCCCACTTCTTCAAGTGGGAGTGGGTCCTCGTCCTCTGCTTCGGTGACGAAAGCCTCCAGTGACGATAGTCTCCAGTGGAGAGTATCGCCGAAGCGCACGGCCCTTAACGAATACGATCGCGCTGAGGATTGGTTTCGCCGAGCCGCTTTTCCCAACAGGAACACTTAGCGGCGAAGGAGGTAGAGTCCATCCTACGCGCGAAAGTATTCATCAGTAGATCTGCGCCTTCGGCATAAGTAATCCTTAGGCGGTCAGTACTCTATGGAGCATGCGCCTTCGGCGATAGTGTCCACCGGACACTATCGTCACTGGAGACTTACTTCACCGAAGACTCGATGTTCAGCTTTAGCTGAACGAGTTCACAGGAGTCGGAAATGACTTAAAATTAAAGATAAAGTTAAAGTTGACTTGACTGCCCCTCCATCCCTGTGAGAGTATCAATATTTACCGATGGCATAAAAATTGCATCTTAATGTTGTACATAGTATCGAGGAGTAAACCCATTTCTGTAAAAGAGGAGTGAAAACAGTGTCCTTTATTTTAGGAATCGATACCGGAGGAACCTATACGGACGGTGTGCTCTTGGATTTTGAGGACAAAGTGGTCGTCGCTAAGGCCAAAGCCTTTACAACACCCCAGGATCTGACGATTGGGATCGAAGAGTGCATTGATAACATAGGGGAATTTGATCCTTTACAGATTTAAGATGGTTTCTCTTTCGACAACCCTCGCTACCAATGCGATCGTGGAAGGACGTGGTGGTAAAGTAGGGTTGATTCTGATCGGCAATAAACCTGCCGGAATTTACCCAGCCCATAAGATTAGTATGGTTTCAGGCGGACACGATGGGCTTGGAATGGCAAAATGTGAACTTGACACGGATGAGCTTATCAACGTCATCGGGCAAATGAAAGGTGAAGTGGATACTTTGGCTATCTCCGGGATTTTTAGTATCAGAAATCCGGAGCATGAGAATCAAGCTAAAGAGTTAGTGCGAAGGGAATGGGATGTCCCTATAGTATGTGGCCACGAGCTAAGCTCAAGTATCGGGCTCTATGAACGGACTGTAACGGCCTGCTTGAATGCTAAATTGTTGCCAATCATCGCCGACTTGTTAAAAGCCGTGAAACAAGTGCTTAAAAGAAAGAAAATTGAAGTTCCCATGTTGGTAGTAAAAGGGGACGGATCTTTAATTAGGGAAGAAAAAGCACTCGAAAAGCCCATTGAGACAATCCTGTCGGGACCGGCCGCAAGTATTGTCGGCGCAATGTTTCTCTCGGGTTTGGAAACGTTCTTAACGCTGGATATGGGCGGCACTACCTCTGACATCGGAATCGTCAAGCATAAATGTTGGAGAATGCATGACGAAGGAGCCATCGTCGCAGGGTGGAAAACCCATATCAATACAGCGGGAATCAGTACATTTGGGATCGGCGGGGATAGTTATATTACAGTTCAAGGAAAGGGTCAGCTCGGTATTGGCCCAACTCGCGTGAGGCCGCTGAGTGTTATTAGCTTGCACTATCCCTATTTAGTGAAGGAGCTTAGGGAAATCCAAAGCTCAAAACCCTTGAGTAACGGGAGTAGCTTTAACGCCCAAACCATGGATTGCTGGATAATCGTTAAACCCCCTCGTACTTTAGAAAGATTAAGCCGGGATGAAAGCTTGATTGTCAAGGCACTTGAGGATGGGCCCCATAATGGCCTGATTTTAAAAGAACGAATTGGGAAATACGTCAGCCCATTTGCGCTTAGTTCTCTCGAACAAGCGGGAATTATTGGGCGTATTTCGTTTACTCCGACAGATGCCCTGCATTGCCTTGGTCTTTTGAAAAAATGGAATGTCGAGGCTGCACTCGAAGGAGCAAGAATCCTTGCTAATACCTATGGCTGTAGTCATGAGAGTTTTGCCACAAAATGTCTAGAGACGATGACTCAATCACTGGCTCTTTCTACGCTGCAGAGTATTGCTTCCAAACAAGGTTATCAGCTCGATTTGAAGGATGCGAACTTTAAGTTTTTCCTAGAGCCTTTTTTCAAGCAAGCAATGGACTCGGATATACGTATTCCAATCAACTTGAATTACCCAATTGTCGCGATCGGAGCTCCCGTAAAAGCCTATTTACCTGCGGTGGGTCAGCTATTAAATACCGAAATGATAATTCCTGAGCACAGTGAAGTAGCTAGTGCGATCGGGGCAGCCATGGGAAAGGTTAGCGAGAAGATCACTGCCTTAATTAAACCGGGGTTCAAAGTCCACGCTCCATGGGGCTGCGAGGCCTTTATGTACTATGATGACGCCTGCGAGAGAATTCTAACGAGGGGTAAGGAAATTGTCATAGAAAATGCCCATAAGGCGGGCATAGCCAACCCAGAGATCACCGTAAATCAGGATAAAGTGACGAGTGAGACGGAGTTTGGTACGGTTTTTATTGAAGAGTTCTTCGAGATCATTGCCTCCGGATACTGTCAAGAAGAGAGGGGATTGTGACCATGAAAGCAAAGGTTTTTGTGTGTAGTACCATGGCCGATGAAATTGAAAAAGTGCTACCTCAAGGTATGTCCTATGAACTGTTGCCCTACGCACTTCATCGCGAACCTAAAAAACTTAACTCAGAGTTGCAAGCCAGAATCGATGCAGACCAAGAACATGATACCCTGCTTTTCGGCTATGGATTGTGTTCGAACGGAGTTGTAAATCTTCATTCGAGAACTCACACGCTGGTTATCCCTAGGGTTCACGACTGCATAAGCCTCTTGCTCGGTTCACGACAGCTTTACCAGCAGGAATTCGACAAATCTCCAGGAACCATCTATCTAAGCAAGGGATGGATCGATCAAGGTGCTGAACCATTGGCAGAGTATCAGAGATATTGTGATAAATACGGTGAAGTGAATGCTAAGTATATTATTGATACTGAATATCACCATTACAAGAGACTTGTTTTCATCGATACAGAAGTTGGAGATTATGGCTCACTTATGGACTATTCAAAACAAGTAGCTGACTTTATGGGAGCTGAACTTGAAGAACGAAAGGGTTCCTGTCGATTTTTAGAGAGATTAGTAACTGGAGATTGGGATAGGGATTTTGTCGTGATTCCCCCAAAAATGATGGTTACCCAAGAAAGCTTCTTTTAAGAGTTTTCTAACGGGATATTAATCTAATTAGTGGTATCATCCACGAGTTTAATCCAGTTTAATCTATACGAACTCATCTGATAGATGAACTTTTTATAAGCGTAATACCTTGGCTGTAACGGTGCTGGCTAGTGCTGGCAATTATTTTGGGTGGTGATAGCCATGTCTTACATATTAGGGATAGATACCGGGGGTACTTACACGGATGGTGTACTCTTAGATTTTGAAGAAAAAGTTGTCGTTGCCAAGGCTAAAGCATTTACAACGCCGCAGGATTTGACGATTGGAATAAAAGAATGTCTCGAGAATTTAGGGAAGATCGATCTGGATAACGTTAGAATGGTTTCTCTTTCTATAAAGAAGGTTAGGAGAAGAGACTAACAGACAAACAAATATACGTTGGTCTCTTTTTTGTCAGATACTGGACACCTTATCCCGTCAATGTATGGACATATGGAGTAGTAAAAAACAATTTATGCAATAGATAAAAATGTTCCATAATGGTTAAAAATTGATTGGTCCTTTAATCAGAATCCCATATATAAAAAAGCCATACGCGGAAAGTGTGTACATCGTGCAATTGGTGCAAATATGGGCTGTCCCAAAATGATGTTTGAAGGTAAAAGTTGGTAGGCAATATCCTCAACCTAGCTCAATGTAAAAGGCTACACCTTCTTCCTCGTTGTCCGCTTCATTACTGGCCCATATTTTGGCTTCGTGAAATTCTGTGATCTGTTTAACAATAGCCAATCCCAGACCGAATTCACCATCCTTGCCGATTTGGAACGGCTCAAACAGTGAGTCGATCAATTCAGTTTCAATACTGTTTCCATCGTTCCAGATACGTAACAGAACCTTCTCTGTGGTATCCGCTAGTGCATCCAGCGACAAGACAATCCGTTTTACGGCATAGCGTATCTGGTTATCAAGCATGTTATCGATAGCTACTCCCCACTGTTCACGGTCGCCTGTAGTGCAGAAAGACACTAATTTTACAGTCCATATTAATTCTGGCCGACGACATTGAAACCTCTCCAAGCGCTGTTCAAGTAATTCAGTCAGATTAAACGATTCCCGTTTTTTCTCCTTTGTTGATAAATAATTAAGCTTCGTCAAATACAGCAGGTCGCGAATACGTTTTTCCAGTCGCTCCGCCTCGCCATTGATAACTAGAATGCTTTCGTCCAGCGTTCCTTTTGGATATATGCCATCCAGCATAGACTGGGCATAGCTGCGGATAACCATCACCGGAGTCTTCAATTCATGTGAAATGTTCTGTAGAAAAGACTGCTGAGCCTTATCCTGTTTAACCAGGCGCTGGCGCATGTTTTCAAACGCACGGCCTAGCTTGCCGATCTCGTCACGCCGATCCAGAACAAACGGCTCGAACCAAACCAATCACGCTCGGCTATGCGAGCTGCCTGAGTCTCCATCAATACAAGCGGCCTGGAGATATAGCGTGCTAGAAATAAAGAGACAGGCCAACTAAGCAGCAATGAAATCAGCATTAGCAACAACAATCGCCAGAACATGGACATTGCAAGGTTATTGGGGTAATTGCCCCAGGCAAAGGATACAATATATCTCGGTTGCTGCTTAATTTCATCTTTACGAATCACATAAAAAAGAGTTTTGTCGTTAATTTGGTGGGAGTACTGAAGAACATTTGCCTGTTGTTTTTGGGCATCGCACAAATATCACAACATTATGGGAAATTGTCAAATACTTTAACGCTTTTTTCTTTTTGTAGTTATATTATAACACTTCGACCTTTTTTAATAAAAAACATTATCAAAGTTCGCAAGCGCGCCTATCTCATTCCTTATAATGCGTACCCATAAACTTTGGAAATACTAGTTTGCCGTTTGTTTTAGGCGTGCTGAGGCCTTGGATAAATTAGCCAGGGAATTTACTGAGTACGTCTGTCTTAAGGTTTTGTAGTTGGAGTGGAGTGCCCTTGACAATGTTTAAGCAACTGGAATATGATGCATATAGGTTAAATCGTTTGGATATAGTATAAAATATTGTTAACGACCATGATAAGGATAGTAATAAAGGACTTGGGTTTTAGAGACATAATCCTCGGGTGAAAGATTATGACGAAGGTTTTTTATGAAGATCACCTTGGAGTTGAGCGGCTGAAATAATCTAAGCTGTTCCGTAGACATACGTTACATGTTTTAAGCGATTAGTGGATTGTTTATTTAAGCTATCCATTAATAACAAGGGTGGTACCGCGGATAATCCGTCCCTAAGTCATTGACTTAGGGACTTTTTGATGTTATTTACACGATATTTGAACCCAACATGAAAGGAAGATGAATATGTCTAACTTCAAACCGCTAACGGATCTACCCGTAGCGAAAAAAGAAAGTGAAATAGCCGATTACTGGAACGATCATAAGATACTAGATAAAAGCATCCAAACTAGGGAAGGTAAAACACCCTTCGTATTCTATGAAGGACCTCCCACGGCCAACGGCAAACCGGGAATACACCACGTCATAGCCAGAACTTTAAAGGATTCAGTTTGCCGGTACAAAACCATGCAGGGCTATCAGGTCAAGCGTAAAGCTGGATGGGATACTCATGGTCTTCCTGTGGAACTCGAAGTAGAGAAACAACTTAAACTTACCAACAAGCAGGAAATTGAAGCCTATGGAATTGCGGAGTTTAATCAGAACTGTCGGGAATCGGTGTTCAGCTATGAGAAGCAATGGCGAGATATGACCAAACGAATGGGATATTCAATCGATTTGGACCATCCCTACGTCACCCTCGATAATAATTACATTGAGAGCGTTTGGTGGATACTTGATCAGTTTTTCAAAAAAGGTTTGATCTATGAAGGACACAAAATCCTGCCCTATTGTTCACGCTGTGGAACTGGGCTGGCCTCCCATGAAGTAGCCCAGGGCTATAAGTTAATAAAGACTAACACCGTCTTCGTAAAGTTTAAGCGAAAAGAGGTCGAAGAGTTCTTTCTGGTCTGGACGACGACGCCCTGGACGCTTCCTTCGAACGTGGCACTGACTGTCAATCCTCAAGAGGTCTATCTGAGAGTTAGGCAAAATGAGGAGATTTATTATGTTTCCAAGACTTTATCCCATAGAGTCTTGGGAGAAGAGTTTGAAGTTCTGGAAGAAATCAAGGGAAAAGATCTTGAGTTCGTAGAATATGAGCAGTTAATGCCGTTTGTAAAAGCGGATAAGAAGGCCTTCTTTGTTACGGTCGGCGATTATGTAACGACAGAGGATGGCACGGGAATTGTCCATACTGCCCCAGCCTTTGGGGAGGATGATTACAACATTGGCAAGAGGTATAATTTGCCAGTTCTACAGCCTGTCGATGAAACAGGAAAATTTGTGATCACTCCATGGAAAGGTAGCTTTGTTATGGATGCGGATCTCGATATCATCAAATGGTTGCACGGGGAAGAAAAATTATTTAAGAAAGAAAAAATGGAGCATAACTATCCTCACTGTTGGAGATGTCAGACTCCACTCCTTTATTATGCTAAACCGAGCTGGTATATCGAAGTCACAAAATTTAAAGATCAATTGGTTGAGAACAACAAAGGCGTTGAGTGGTATCCTGATTTTGTCGGAGAAAAAAGGTTTGGCAACTGGTTGGAAAACGCCAATGACTGGGCCTTGTCCAGAACTCGATACTGGGGAACACCGCTGAATATCTGGAGATGCGATTGCGGAAACACCACATCGATTGGCTCTCGAAAGGAACTGGTAGAAAACGCGGTGGAAACGCTGGATGAAACAACGCTTGAATTGCACCGGCCTTTTGTGGATGATATTCACCTTAAATGCACAAAATGTGGCGGGACAATGACCAGGGTGAAAGATGTGATTGACTGTTGGTTTGACAGTGGTTCCATGCCTTTTGCTCAGCATCACTATCCGTTTGAAAATAGCGAGAACTTTGATCAGCTCTTTCCCGCCGACTATATCTGTGAGGGTATTGATCAGACCAGAGGCTGGTTCTATTCTCTACTTGTGATCTCAACCTTCATCAAGGGAATCGCACCTTATAAACGAGTACTGGTTAATGATTTGGTTCTCGATAAGGATGGGCATAAGATGTCTAAGTCCAAAGGAAATACAGTCAATCCCTTTGAATTGTTTGATCAATATGGAGCGGATGCTTTAAGATGGTATTTACTTCACGTTTCTCCGGCTTGGAGTCCAACGAAATTTGATATCGAAGGGATCAAGGAAGTACAGAGTAAATTTTTCAGCACGATGAGAAATGTGTATGCTTTCTTTTCCTTGTATGCCGAAACGGATAAGCTTGACCCACGAGACTTCTTTATTGCTTACCAGGATCGACCCGAGCTTGATCGATGGGTACTATCAAAATATAACAGCCTTCTAAAAGGCGTCGAGTCAGATTTAAGTGCCTTTGATCTGACCAAAGCAGTGAGAAAGATCACTGTGTTTGTCAATGAGGATTTTTCGAACTGGTATATAAGACGTTCGCGCAGGCGTTTCTGGGGTTCAGAGCTTACGGATGACAAGAAAGCGGTCAACAATACGACCTATGAAATACTCGTGGGATTATCCAAGCTGGTGGCTCCCTTTGCGCCCTATATTTCCGAAGAACTCTATCGAAGTTTGACTGATGAACTATCCGTTCATCTAGCGGATTACCCCGTCGCCGATTCAAGCCTGATCGATGGCGAGTTGGAAACTAGAATGGATCTGGTGAGAAATCTAGTGGGTCTAGGCAGGGCAGCAAGGGAACAGGTCAGAATCAAGGTGCGACAACCGGTCCGACAGATCTTGATCGACGGTAAATATGAGCAATTGATCGACTACATGCTTCCTTTAATCAAGGAAGAGCTTAATGTTAAGGCGGTTGTGTTTGCCAAGGATTTGAGCCAGTATATGCACTTTAGCTTAAAGCCTAATTTCAAAGTAGCAGGGTCTATCTTTGGTTCAAAAGTAAAATCCTTAGGCAAAGCACTGGCAGCCCTTGACGCGTCTGACCTTGTGCCTAGATTAGAAGCTGGAGAAACGATTTCGATTGAGGTAGAGGGCGAAGGTGTAGACCTAGTTAAGGACTATGTCATCACTACGATCGCGGCTAAAGAAGGCTTTACAATGACCGTGGAGGACAATCTATTTGTAATACTTGATACAACCCTTACCAAAGAGCTGATCGATGAAGGGTATGCGCGGGAGTTTGTCTCCAAGGTACAGCAAATGAGAAAATCTAATGACTATGAAATGATGGACAGAATCAAAATCTACTATGATGGCGATGAGGAAATAGCTGAGGCTGTTAAACTATATGAAGACTATATAAAACAAGAGACTCTAGCAAACAATATTGAGAGAATTAAGGATGCTAGTTTGGAAAAGCAGAATCTTAATGGTCATGAGACAGGCTTGAAGCTGGAGAAATTGTAGGTTCCAGGGCAGGTTCATTCATTGGGCTTTATTAAGCTTCCTGATCTCCTGTTGTTTACCATGTTCCAGCCTAATAATCTGATTTCCCAGCATTTCTGCTTCCTTAATATCATGCGTTACTAAGATAAAGGGAATCTGCCATTGAGCTTGGAGCTTAAGCAACTCTTGTTGGAGTGCACTCCGCGTGTCCTGATCTAGTGCTGAAAGAGGTTCATCGAGCAACAGAAGTTCGGGTTCAGTCATTAACGCACGAGCAAGAGCAACTCTTTGCTTTTCCCCACCCGAAATCTGATTAGGATAACGATTTCGAAGATGTTCGATCTTTAGCATCTCTAAGACATTGGAAACGGTAAGGACTTTATTGGGGATACTCCCTTTTTGGGGCTTACCATACATCACATTCTTCTCAACAGTCATGTGTGGAAAGAGAGCATAATCTTGAAATACATACCCTAGGCGTCGATTCCTGATTGGAATATCTACACTACGCTCAGAAGCGAAGACAGCCTTGTCGTGGATTTTAATTTCCCCCCACGAAGGAGTCTGAAGGCCTGCCAAACACTGCAGAATCGTTGTCTTGCCGGCGCCGGAGGGACCCACAAGGGCAAGAATTCCATCACTCAACGAAATATCGACTTCAAGCTCAAAGGTAGGTAACTTTTTTTTGAAATGAGCCTTTAGCATTATGAGGTGCCTCCTTTGGGAATGCGATCACGTTGAGATCGTTTCCCCCACCGGTTCAGTCCGTAAATGACGAGAAAACTAAAGACCGTCATGATCACAACCAAGATGCTTGCCTGAGTTGTATCGCCCGCTTCATTAGCAAAATATATGGCAATAGGCATTGTTTGCGTCTTGCCGGGTATATTTCCAGCGATCATCAAGGTTGCTCCAAATTCCCCCAGAGACCGGGCGAAGGCCAAGACTAGACCCGCAACAATACCATTTATGGCTAACGGAAGGGTTATAGTAAAGAACACCTTTAGTTCTCTAGCCCCCAATGTACGAGCTGCCTTCTCTAGATTTTGGTCAACACCCTCGATGGCAACCTTCACAGCTTGATACATTAATGGGAAAGCTACGACAGCTGCCGCTATCACGGCTCCCGCTAGGGTAAAGACAATTCTAGTCTGAAACCATTGTTCGAATAATTTACCTAAAGGACCATTCTTCCCAAAGACATAAAGCAACATAAAGCCGATAACTGAAGGGGGGAGCACCAGGGGCAAAGTAATGATAGACTCGACGACATCTTTGCCCATGAACTCACGCTTGGCCATAAGTGCCGCTATAGGTATAGAAAAACAAGTGACAATAATAACGGCGGCAAAGGCAACTTTCAGAGATAAAATAATCGGAATAAAGCTAAATTCCATAAGGTTCCCCCAAAAAACTAATTTATTTTGCTAAGGTCTTAAACCCATAGTTTACAAAGATTTTTTGGGCATCTGAACTCTGTAAGTACTTTAGAAAGTCCTCTGAGGCTTGTTTGTTTTTAGTAGCTGCAATAACAGCGGCAGGGTAAGCAATGGGCTTGTGACTGCTTGCAGGGATTACTGTTACGACTTTAACTTTTGTGGACCCTTGAGCATCGGATTGGTAGACAAGTCCTGCCTCCACATTTCCTGTTTCTACATAATTCAGGACCTGAGTCACATCCTTAGCCAACACGAACTTTGGCTTTAATGCATCCCACAGCTTGAGATTCGTCAAGGATTCTTGCGCATATTTTCCAGCAGGTACGGACTCAGGTGTACCAATGCTAACCTTATCAACCTCCGCTTTAGTCAGATCTTCGAGGGATGTAACCTTGGTGTTATCCTTCCCAGCAACCAGCACTAACTCATTTCCTACTAAGTCGACTTTACTCTCTTTAACTAATAAATTCTTTTGTTCGAGGGCATCCATTTGTGTCTTTCCTGCAGAGATAAAGAGGTCTGCTGGGGCACCCTGTTCGATTTGTTGTTGGAGAGTACCCGAAGCCCCGAAAACAAGGGTAAGCTTTACTTCAGGAGTTTTCTCAGCATACGCTTTTTGGAGGTCGGTCAATGCATCGTTCAAACTGGCTGCGGCAGATACCATGATTTCTGTGGTTTCAACCTTTGCGACGTTTGTTGCCGGTTGGTTAGTACCTCCTGCACTGCAGCCTGCCAAAGATAGGATTAATAACAAACTGAATAGTAATAGCCATGATCCTTTTTTCATTTATGCTCCCCCTCATGAATTATGATATGTACTCGGCGGTACAGTCTTGGTATGCAGTTTTTTGTCGTTCCGCGGAGGTTCCAGGTACTTTCGCGGAACGACAAGTTCCACTGAGAAAAATTAGCATTTGGTTTATTCCGGCTCTAAGATAGGATTTATAATGTTTTTTGAATAGAGAAGATGATTAATTCTCTCCGTGAATCAACCGTTAAATTCTCACCATCGTCACTCCAATGTCGGATGGTTTCCCAAAATACATTGCCGTGGTCACAGCTGCATCAATGCCAGTATGAGCAAATTCTTCGATGTTGTCTCCATTGATGCCACCAGCTCCCAGCAGTACGATATTGGGGTTAATTCCCCTGATTTGAGCAACGATGAGTTTCAAATCGTTGGCTGGGAGCTTATCAAATTGTAATCCGCTAACTCCGGCTTCGATTAACAGGCGAGCATCGTCCAGCGTTTCAACCTCAACTATGATCTTCTTTTCACAGGCATAGGCTTTATTCTGTCGAATGACTCGGGCTAGGTCGTTAATATCGCCCAGAAACGCCAGATGCTGTTTAAAAATTAAGATGGTTTCTGATAAACCCAGTCGGTGTGGAAAAGCACCACCCGCAAGGATGGCCTTGATGGACAGTTCTTTCGTTCCGGGAAACGATTTTCTAGTGGCTAGTACCGTCATTTCTGGGTTCACTGCTTTGACCTTGTCCACCATCTTTTTTGTTCTGGTCGCAATCCCTGAGGAGTACTCTAGGATATTCATCGACAACTTCCAAGCCATATGCAGGCTCGATGCTAACCCCTCAGCTTCAATGAAGACATCCCCTTTGTCAACAAGGGTACCCGTTGACAGCGCTCGAATCGGCGTAATTCCCAGCTTAGTAAAGATTCGCAATACTTCCTCGACCCCTGATAACACTGTATATTCTCTAGCTGTAAAACAGATTTTCCCCTGATGTCCGCCGATACCTAACGTTAGCGTAGTTAAATCGAGATACGGAACATCCTCTTTGATCCAGCGGTCGATGGTTTCGTCACTGATATAGAGCATCGTCTTTACCCCCATTTTTCCTGTGAGTCTATTTCCCCTTGATAAAACCGTTCTTTTCGAAAATCTTCATGGCCTCATCACTTTGTAAATAGGCCATAAACTTCACGGCCGCTTCGCTGTTTTTGGAGGCAGTCACCACTGCTGCTGGTAAAACCACTGGTGTATGCGAATTTGCTGGTGCTGACGCCACGATTTTCACCTTATCTGAGGTGATCGCAATCGTATCCCAGACGAAACCCGCTTCAGCGTTACCGGTCTCCACATAAGCCATGACTTGCATGAGGTCTTTCCCTATGACCATTTTTGATTGGAGGGTGTCCCATAATTTAAGGGTGCTTAAGGTTTCCTTCGTGGTCTTGGCTGCTGGAACGGATTCAGCTTCACCAATGCCAATATGTTTAACCTCTGGTTTCGTTAAATCTTCAAAGCCTTTAAGGGTTGTGTTGTCTGTCTTAACGATTAAGACAAGTTCATCTCCGAGCAGATTTACCCTTGAATCTTTCTTGACCAGTCCCTTTTGCTCCAAGGCATCCATTTGCGGCTTTCCTTGGGAAATGAAAATATCCGTGGCAGCGCCTTGTTCGATCTGAGTTTGTAGTGAACCGGACGGCCCATAATTAAAAACAAGGTTTACTTGAGTTTCTTTGACCGAATACAGCTTCTTGATCTCTTCGAAAGAGCCTTTCAAACTGGGAGCCGTCGAAATCATCAGCTCGATCGCTTCTGTCTGTGCAACTTTGCTGTCGTCCTGTTTTGGGGTTTCTTTGACGGCGTTTGAACAACCTGAAAGAACTAACACAAGTAAACATAACAAACATGCAACAAGTCTTACGGCAACCTGAGTTTTAGTCGACTTCCGAAATTGATTGAAAAAATCCATAAACTTCTCCTCTTTCTCCATCCATTTCCTACTAACTTGCTAAACAATAATCAGATCCACTGGGTGGCAGTACAGGTTCCAAGGTTGTGGTTTGTCCCTCAAAGCCGACCAAGTTTGTTTTGTGATCTCCCACTGAATTTGCTGGTCATGCTGTCTTAGAGTCTCATTCTTCACGTTTAGATATAAGGTTATCCGAGAGGGAGTCTCACTGGTGGCCTTTAGCCAACCACACAATACATTGTCCCTTTTTTCATCAGTAGCCCATTCGATCGAGTGCGCACGAATACCCACATAAGCAATTTTTTGAGGAAGTTCGTGCTGGGTTATTAAGTGAATTCCCCAATCCAAGGCCTCTAACTCAAATGGTGATAGGTAGTTAGCCCGAGAAAAATTCTTACACCCGGTTAATTGCGCGGAGATCAGGGTTGGCGGTGATCGAAATAGGTCTTCTGTCCCTCCATGTGCTTCAATTTTACCCTGTGAGAGCACGACCAATTGATTGCAAATGCTATAGATTTCGTCCATGTTATGGGTTACGAACAGGGTAACCCCTGGATAGTCGGCTATGGTTTCCGTCAATTGTTGAACCATGTGACTTCTGAGATAGTCATCCAGTGCCGAGAAGGGTTCATCGAGGAGCAAAGCCTCTGGCTCAATCGCTAAAGCCCGGGCTAGCGCAACGCGCTGCTGTTGTCCTCCCGAAAGCTGGTTGGGGTACCTCTTTTCCAAGCCTTCCAGCTTAATCATCGTCACCATTTTCTTAATGATTGCCCTCTGAGCGTCTCGCTTTTTATCTCCAAGCCCAAAACCAATGTTCTCTTCGACGGTCATATTGGGAAAAAGAGCGTAATTTTGAAATAAATAACCCAGCTTTCTCTTCTGACAGGGGAGATTGATGCCCTTCTGGGAGTCAAATAGAATACGACCGTTGAGAACAATTCTGCCTTGATCAGGGGTTTCAATGCCCGCGATACAGCGCAAGGTCATGCTTTTACCGGAACCAGATGCTCCCAAGAGTCCAAGAATGTCCTGACCCGTCTCGAAATGAACATCGAGCTCAAAGCCCGGAAGTGTTTTTTGGATATCAACCAATAAATCCATATTATCTCCTACTAATAGTCGCAATCATCTTGCGCTGGTAATCAGTCCAGTAATTCATTAGCGTCATCACGATGATCGAAATAAGTACGATTAGAATCACCCAAATCAAGGCCTTTCCCATGGCTCCGCTCTCGGCCGCAAAGAAGATTGCCGCCGGAATGGTCAAGGTTTTCCCGGGAATATTACCACCTATCATCAGTGTGGCACCAAAATCTCCCAAAGCTCGCGCAAAGGCCAAGACAGTACCTGCAGCGACTCCCGGCCAAGAAAGAGGAATTGTAATCTTCCAAAATATCTTCCATTCCGAGACGCCCAAGGTGCGTGCCGCATAGATCATCGTTTGATCAATTTGTTCAAAGGCGCTTCTGACTGTGCGATACATCAAGGGAAAGGCGACAACCGTCGCTGCGATAACGGTAGCGGGCCAAGAGAATATGACAGTCGTGCCAAGGGCCAACAGGAACTTTCCCAAGGGTCCATTCTTACCAAATAGGATTAGCAGCAAAAATCCTACCACAGTAGGTGGTAAAACCAGAGGCAGAGTTAGGACTCCATCAATCAATCCTTTGAATTTCCCCCGATATCCCGAAACAAAGCAGGCAGCTGCGATTCCCAAGAAAAAAGTCACAATAGTGGCTATGAAAGCTGCTCTTAATGAAATTAGTAATGGGGAAAAATCCAGTCCCCTTAAATTAGTATAAACACAAATAACCCCCTTCCCTTCGTCAAGAACAATGAATAAAAAAATAGGACTCCCATGAAAGGGAGCCATGAATAAACTGGTGTTCCAGTCTAATATGAGCTACTCCTTTTCAAAACGTGAAGGCATACCTATTTCTGGGAACACCCTGAGGGCCAAGGCCCTGTCCAGCGACCATAGATTTGCTCGTTAGGTCATTCTGGCTCGGAGATTAATTATTCAATTTTTCCAAGTATTTCTCCCTCTTGAGATATACTCACCGCACAACCTTCGCTATAGTTAGTATATCGAGTTATGTTAGTTTATACTTGCCGGTGTTATGTAGATGGGACCTCGTGTTTAACTTAAACAAACATAAGCTAAGATAACTGAATTACATCGTCATTGTACAATGTGTTATAATATATTGCAAGTACATTAGCGATGATTTTTTCTAATCAATGCTAGAAAATATTCAGAAGGGACAGGTGCGTTCGCTATGTCCAATGATGTTTCTTATACGCCTGAAGAAGTTGCTAACATCCTTAGAATTTCCAAGTTTACAGTTTATGAACTCATAAAGCGGGGGGAGCTAACAGCTTACCATATTGGTCGCAAAGTCCGAGTTGAGGGTACTGATATTGAAAATTATAAACGAAAATCTAAGGGACTTAATCCCCTAGAATTCCCCGTCGCATCCCCATTAGACTCCCCCATATCGAACGACCGCTCAAATCATTGTTTTAAATCTGACGAAAGCTTAGTCATTTGTGGTCAAGATATTGTCTTGGACATCTTAACCCGCTATTTGGAAAAGCAATTTCCACAGGTTCACTTCCTGCGTCGTTATATTGGAAGCATCGACGGTCTCATAGCCCTCTACCGTGGCATGGCGAACGTTGTTACTGCGCACTTATGGGATAGCGATACCAACGAATATAATACCCCCTATGTTCGAAGGCTTTTACCCGGTCATCCGACCTGTATTATTAACTTGGTTTATCGAATGGAAGGCTTTTATGTTGCCAAAGGAAATCCTCAGAATATAACCACTTGGAGTGACCTAACCAAACCAGATGTTCGTTTTATTAACCGGGAAAGAGGGTCCGGCGCAAGAGTATTGTTAGATGAGAAACTAAGAATTTCTGGAATTAACCACAAAGATATCCTTGGCTATGGAGATGAAGAAATGACCCATCTTGCCATAGCGAGCAAAGTTGCACGCGGTGAAGCAGACGTTGGTTTAGGGATTGAAAAGGTAGTCATGCAATTTATAAATCTTGATTTTATCCCTCTGCATAAAGAACGCTATGATTTAGTAATACGACAGGAAGATCTAGAACGACATCATTTTCAGGCATTAATGAGTATCTTGCAATCCCCTGCTTTTCGAAATGAAGTGCTGGGAATCGGAGGGTACGACATCTCCCAGATGGGACAAATCATTGCTAAAATGTAATAGAAAGTGGCTAACCTAAACTTATAGGTTAGCCACTTTCAAATATTTGTTTAAAATTCTAGAAGGTCATGATCACGTAACCAAGAACGAGTACAATCAATAAACTTTTTCGCAGCGGGAGATAGGTCTTTCAGAGAAAGTGCTGCAATTCCTATGATACGATAATGAGGTTTATCTAAATCAACTATGTGTACGTTTTCGGGTACATTGAGCAAAATTAGTTCAGGAAGAATACTGATCCCCAATCCCATTTTTACCATTTCTAAGATGGTCTGTTCTTCCATTAATTCATATTGGATCTGTAGTTTCACTTTGTTTTCATTCAAACTGCGTTTAATATTGTCATCATTACCCCATTGCGGCATAATAAAAGGCTGATTTTCAAGTTGATCGAAGGAGATAACTTTTTGATGTCGCAGCGGGTGCTCAGGTGGCAAGAGGACCACCAGTTTGTCCTTTTTTAAGGGAATGACTTCAAATGACTTTGAGGTGGGCAGTGACAAAAAACCAAAGTCAACCGTGCCGTTGGATATCCAATCATTCATTTCATCATAACACCCTTGGTACGTTTTTATTTCGATAAGAGGATGAGTTTTATGAAATTGAGATAAAATCCCAGGAAGCCATCGCGTTGAAACACTGGATAAAGTTCCTAGGCGAACGGTACCAGTATTTACCCCTCTAATTGCAGCCGCTTCCTGCCGCAAAAGCTCCTCTTGGTGCAAGATTATTTGTACATGTTTAAGAATGCGCTCCCCGTTACTGGTCAAGCTTATGCCAGAACGATCTCTTTTGAGTAAGATAAATCCCAACTCATCTTCGAGGGTGGAAACTGCATAGCTCACACCTGACTGCGTCATATTGAGCTTTTCAGCCGTTTTGGTTAGGCTGCCAACTTCCACAATTGTATTAAAGATCTCAAATTTTGTTAGTGTCAAGTTAAGCACCTCTCCTACATAGGTATCGAATAACAATATATGTTCAGTGTTTTATATCAAATCCCGGATAATATAAATTTTATGCATGTTATGTTGGGTTGTCAATGACCGCATCAAACAACATCCGGCTAGGGCCCTGCATATAGTTCAAAAAAAGTGAAGCAATGTATATAATCTTTTGATTTTACCAGGCTCTATTTATACTGTAAGCTATTATTTAGATAAATAAATTCCGATATCATCAATCTGGCTTGCATTAGTGCCACTTCTCTATAAAAGTACACAAGGAGGAATTATTTAATAATATGAACAATGCCTATTTCCAAATTAAACTTCCGGAAAATGAACCTGTAAAAAGTTATATGCCAGGATCATCTGAAAGGGCTGCTTTAAAAGCAGAACTTGAAAGACAATTAGCGGACCCAGTCGAAGTTCCGATAATTATTAGCGGAAAAATAATTCGTACAGAAAACAAAACATACATAATTTGTCCCCATGATCATCAAAAAGTACTTGGCGTATACTCTGTAGCAGGTGAAAAAGAGCTTTTTATGGCTATCGAAGCAGCAGAAGCAGCAAAAGAAGAATGGGAAAACATGCCTTGGGAGCATAGAGCGACTATTTTCTTAAAAGCTGCAGATTTGTTGACTGGAAAGTACCGGGCAAAATTATCGGCTTCCTGTATGCTTGGACAAAGCAAGAATGCTTACCAAGCAGAGATTGATGTTATCTGTGAATTGGCAGATTTCCTTCGATTTAACACTTACTACGTACAAGAAATCTACAAACAGCAACCAGCCAACTCCAATGGTGTCTGGAATCGTGTTGAATATCGTGCCCTTGATGGTTTTGTTGCAGCAATCACTCCTTTCAACTTTTCAGCAATCGGTGGTAACCTTGCTTCAGCTCCAGCGATGGCTGGTAATACTGTTTTGTGGAAACCATCAACAACATCGGTTCTTTCAAACTATTACGTCATGCAAATCCTTATGGAAGCTGGTTTACCTGCTGGTGTTATTAACTTTGTACCCTGTAGAGGGGTTGACTTCGGTAAAGTTGTCGTGAGTCATCCTAAAATGGCAGGCTTTCATTTTACAGGCTCGACCGGAGTATTCAACGGTATTTGGAATCAAGTGGGTGAAAACATTGATAAGTATGTTACCTATCCTCGTCTTGTTGGGGAGACAGGTGGTAAAGACTTTATCTTTGCTCATGAATCTGCGGATATTGAAGCACTTACCTGTGCAATTGTGCTGGGTGCCTTCGAATACCAAGGACAAAAGTGTTCGGCTGCATCCCGTGCGTATATTCCCGAAAGTCTCTGGGGCGAATTAAAAGAACGACTTGAAAACGAAATTGGAAAGATTAAGATGGGTGATGTTCGTGACTTTACGAACCTTATGAACGCTGTAATTGATCATAAATCATTCAAGAATATCCGAACCTATCTTGATTATGCACGGGAATCGAACGATGCTGAAATCATCATTGG
The DNA here is from genome assembly GCF_000802135.1 of Desulfosporosinus sp. BICA1-9. Lineage (NCBI taxonomy): Bacteria > Bacillati > Bacillota > Clostridia > Eubacteriales > Desulfitobacteriaceae > Desulfosporosinus > Desulfosporosinus sp. BICA1-9. The sequence goes on along the minus strand of NZ_JUEE01000131.1, from coordinate 31,443 downwards.
TGGCGGATGCGATGACAGTGTCGGATACTTTGTAGAGCCGACAGTCATCTTAGCAAAGACCCCTACCTTCAAGACGATGGTAGAAGAAATTTTTGGACCCGTCATGACCATTTATGTCTATCCAAATGACGAATTCGAATCAACATTAATAGCCTGCGATACAGCTACCATCTATGGACTGACAGGTGCCGTTTTTGCTCAAGATAGATCGGCAATTATCAAGATCTCTAAAGCCTTAGATCATGCAGCCGGTAACTTCTACATCAACGACAAACCAACTGGTGCTGTAGTTGGACAACAACCCTTCGGTGGCAGTCGTGGATCAGGTACCAATGATAAAGCTGGCAGCGCCATCAGCTTATATCGTTGGATGAGTCAACGTACAATTAAGGAGACCTTGGTTCCTCGTACAGAAGTTAACTATCCTTATATGCAAGAGGAATAACCTTGTCGATAATGATCAAGGTAACTTAATTAGAAGCTGCATGGTCAATGTGGGACCCAGACGATGAGATTAAAGAAGAATTTTATCAAGACTGAGTCAATCTCTTGCAGCACATTCAGCTTACCTGTTTACAGCTGGACATCTTACACCGTCAATCTATGGATATTAAACTGCATCAGTAATATTATAGCGACAATTGTGGATTTTCAACTTATTACTTGAAGGGTCAATCGATAGAGGCTGGTTGTGTAATTTGAACACAGCCAGCCTCTTCGTCTCTTAGAAGTACGCTAAGAGGAGCGGTAGGAATGATAAGTTATGATCCTTTCAAATAATACTCATATCCGCTCGCTACACTCGGAATATTGGTGCAAGTAGGGTGATACACGTCGCAGTTGCTGTTTACCGAAAAAAGACACATTAAATTTGCCATACTTAAAACTTTTTAATGATTTCAATAGTCTAACAGTCAGAAGGAGGCAATAAGATGACAAATAAACAGCTGTTTGAAACCTATATTTCTAAACATATAAATAGCATTTATCGGTTTGCTTATACATACACCACAAATCAAGAAGACGCTGAAGACGTAGTTAATGAAAGTGTTCTTAAAGCCTTAAAGTCAATAAACTCATTAAGAAATCCTAATCAGATAGGGACATGGTTATATAGGATTGTTGCAAACACAGCACTCACGAATATTAAAAAAAATAAAAAGATAGTGTACTTAGATCCTAAAGACATGGCGGATGTTCAAGATGATGGTGATGACTTTTCCAATATTTCTTTTGAGCAAATGATAGGCGTTCTGGAACCAAAGTATAAAAGTATTCGTGGTTTTAAGATTTTTCGAAGGAATGCCTCTTGAAGATATTGCACTTATTCTCGATGAAAATTTAAATACGGTCAAAACAAGGCTCTATAAAGCGCTGAAAATACTTCGAATTGAAATGGAGGGAGCGTTATGAACGAAAAACTAGAAAAAATGAAGGAAGAGTATATGCAGATTAAGGCGTCTGACACATTAAAACAAAGGATTGATATTACCATAAATGCATCTAAAATAAATACGGCTAATACTTGGAAAAAGGTGACAGGTTTAGTTGCTTGTCTCGGTATTGCCTTTAGTTTATCTCTTAATCTAAGTCCGGTCTTTGCAGCGACAGTAGCTGATATACCAGGAATGAGCGAAATGGTAAAAGCGTTAACATTCGGAAGATATGTAGGTGAAAGACGTTAGAACGGATAATGAAAGTATTCTTGCAATTGATGTCTATATAGTAAATACTGTCGGTTCATCATCGACAACACATAAGTTCTATACCATAGATAAGAAAACAAAAACTTTGCTTACATTACCATCCCTCTTTAAGAAGGATTCTGATTATATTACAAAGCTTAGCGAGTATATTAAAGCCGAAATGAAAAGACAAAATGAGAAAGGTGAAAATACTTATTGGGTAGATGATCCAACATTCGAAGGTTTTGAAAATATTAAAGAAAAACAGAATTTTTATATCAATAATGATGGCAGGATCGTAATCTGCTTTGATAAATATGAGGTTGCTCCTGGATCATCAGGAAGCCCTGAGTTTGTTATTCCTGATGAAGTAGTTAAGGATGTATTAAAGTAATATGTAGCATATAATACCAAAGCGGAATATTCAGGATGCGGTTATTCGGAATCTCTAAATAGTCGGAGAAGCTACAAAGAGAGTATCACAAGGAACCAAAGAACAACACCAAGAAATTCCACGGAAATAAATGGACGGACTACGCGATGTGTTAATACATGATTACATGGGAATTAGTCTAAAAATTGTTTGGAATGTGGTGCAGAACGAGTTGCCTCAACTTAAAGCTAAGATAATAGAATTATTGGCTTAAGCACTGGACTTTTTTGTTCAGTGTTTGTTTATTTGGAGTTATTACACGAAGATGTCTGAAGCATGTGTTAGAATATATTTAAAGAAGCCTGACGTTAAGGACTGTTCCTCGTGAGTCGGCGCGCAAGCCGGGTACGGTTCCCAACTTGCACGAGATTATAGTATTGGAGGGGAGATAACCGTCCCCAACTTGCACGAATAAGGGGGTTTTTAAATGAGTGAGATTCTGAGTATCCGTCAGCGTACGGAGAGAGAAGAGCAGGAACGCCTTTCACCTTATGCAGCAAAGAGCTGGGAGGCTAAGCGTGAGCGTTTAGAAGAGGAGTGCCCAATACGCACGAAGTTTCAACGGGATCGTGATCGGATATTGCACAGCAAACCGTTTCGTCGGCTTAAACATAAGACTCAGGTATACATTGCTCCTTCGGGAGACCATTACCGCACGCGGATGACGCATAGCTTGGAAGTTTCCCAAATATGTCGAACAATTGCTCGGGGGCTTCAACTCAATGAAGATCTCATTGAGGCGATTGCTTTAGGACATGATGTTGGCCATACTCCCTTCGGACATGTCGGAGAGGAGGCTCTGCGGCGAATTATTAGTCACTTCGAGCATAATGAACAGTCGATTCGGATTTTAAAGGTCTTAGCGTGCGAGGGACAGGGTTTAAACCTGACAGAGCCTGTTCTGGACGGGATTTTACATCATACCGGAGAAGGAGTACCAAAAACCCTTGAAGGGCAGGTTGTAAAGACTGGGGACCGGATAGCCTACCTCTGTCATGACTACGATGATGCCTTGCGGGCTGGTTTGCTGACACCGAGTGATTTGCCAGTGACTGTTCAAGGAATGCTAGGTGTGAAACCGAGTGATATGATTACGACGATGGTGGTTGACATGATTGAGACATCCCGTGGATTAGGTCACATTAAGCAATCAGTAGAGGTATATAGTGCAATGCAGGAATTTCGTCAGTTTATGTTTGCTAGAGTGTATAATAGTGTAACTTTACGTGATGAACGGCGCAAAGGACAATACATTGTCCAAGCACTTTTTGAATATTATCGTCAGGATATATCGAAATTACCTGAGCATTTTTTGATTTGGGCAAGTGGGAATGAAACCCAAGCAGTTATTGATTATATCTCAGGGCTCACAGATAATTATGCCATTGATTTATTCCAAAGTTTATTTATTCCTCGAAAGTAAGAGAATAAGAGATAACTATTGATTACATCCTCAGCGTATGAACACTAAAATTCCTACGAGCCTTTTCATTTCATTTAATGAAGTGCGAAGGCTCGTAGGAATTAAAAAGGTGCAAATCAATAGAAGATGCCGATAAAAAAGTATAAGTTATGGACAATAGAAGTAAACTAAGGCTTGGCGGAAGCTCTAATTTACGCTGATACTTAGTCCTTCTTTAAAATAAAGCTCTCATTTCGCTTAATAGGTTCGCTGGTGTCTATATGACCTAGAATTCCAGGATGCTTTTGGCCATCAATTAGAAATTGAACACTATGAATGTTAGGGAGAGTCGTCAGCGTGTTAACGATACTATACAACGTCATTTGTTCGCCGGCGGAACCGCCGCCAAAGTTTTTTTGGAATTCTTGAGAGAGATCAATCGCCGCAATACCATCGGTACTTATTGACGCGTTGAGAAGAATAGTACCCTCAGGGAGTGGTTTTTCCAACCCGGAAGGGGGAACTGCTAGTTCTTTGAAGATTGCTTTGATTACTTCCTGATTAGTTACTTCAACCGTGCGATTCGCTGCTATCAAACCTGTGGCCTGCAGATTTGGATAATATAGGGTTAACTTAAGAGATTGCGGAGTGGATTCAGAGGGTGTTACCACTGGAGAAGTTGGTGCAGGTGCAGTTGTGTTATCGGGTGATTTGATTGTTTGTGTTCGAGTTGAATTACAGCCAATCAAAAAGGCGCCAGTAAGTAACAGACAGATTGATAAAATCAGCGAAATAAAAGATCGTTTATTCATAAAATATCTACCTTCCTCATAAAGTTCTTTATTTGTACTCTTCAGAACCTGAGTTGGATTTTTTGATTAGATCTATACTATCATGCTTTTCAAGTATGGAAAAGGGTGGCTCGGGGACCACAATTTGCACTAAGTAGACCAATGGTAAAAGTAAGAATAAATAATTGTCGAAGTAAGCAGGTATTCTTTTTGAAAAAGGAGAATTAGGTATACTTAGTTAGTGCTCCATGCCCCTAATAAAATCTGACAACTTGAATTAAAGAACTAAAAAGAGGATTTTGTGAATTCTCGGCGAAGAATTGTATAAGACAAGGGTTGACAAACTATATTAATTGTGGCTGAGAATTGAAAGGCGAGAAACGTGAACAATCGGCTTCATGAAGAGTTTATACCAGAAGAGATTATCGAGGAAGTGCGATTGCGCACAGATATCATTGAGGTAATATCTGAATATGTCAGTCTCCAGCGCAAGGGGAACAACTATTGGGGTATTTGTCCGTTTCACTCGGAAAAGACACCAAGTTTTTCAGTGTCCGCCGAGAAACAAATGTTTTATTGTTTTGGGTGTAACTCTGGAGGAAATGCTTTTTCATTTGTTATGAAGAAGGAAAACTGGTCTTTTGTGGAAAGTGTTCAGAATTTTGCTAGCCGATATGGAGTAGCGCTTCCTGAAAAATCACTCTCTCCGCAGGAACGAGAAGAAAATCGACTTCGTCGAAGGTGGGAAGAAATTCATGAATGGGCTACCAGTTATTATCAGGACATTTTAGTAAGGTTGCCAGAAGGAGAACCCGGACGAGTTTACTTTGCTAAACGTGAGGTCGATCTGGATACGATCAACCGCTTTCGGCTTGGTTATGCTCCGGAACGCTGGGATGGCTTAATAACTTACATGCAGGAACGAGGGGTTCAGCCACATGAATTGGTAGGAGCAGGGCTGGCCTTAGAAAAAGTGACATCTGGTAAAGTAAGCCGGTACTATGATCGTTTCCGCAATCGCGTACTCTTTAGTATACTTGATCGGCGCTACCATACTATTGCCTTCGGGGGGCGGGTTCTGGATGATTCACTGCCTAAGTATCTGAATTCTCCTGAGAGCACGTTCTATAATAAAGGCCATCATCTCTATGGGATGCATCGTGCGCACCAAGGAATTCGTGAAGAAGGTTACGCTCTATTAGTTGAGGGTTATATGGATGTCATTGCGCTGCAAAATGCTGGGTTCCCGAATGCGGTGGCCTCTCTAGGTACTGCGTTAACACGGAATCAGGCGACTCTATTAAAGCGGTATGCACAACGCGTTGTACTTCTCTATGATTCGGATGAGGCAGGTGTTCAAGCTGCTTTAAGAGGGGGAGAAATCCTCTGTGATGTCGGGATCCGAGTGGATGTTTTAACCTTAAGTGGAGCCAAAGATCCGGACGAATTTTTAAAGAGCTATGGCTTGGAAGAGTTTAAACGATCATTAAGCCGGGCGTTAACTTATGTAGAATTCAAATATCGGACATTTGTCCAGAACAAGCTTCCACAGACTATTCCTGAAAAAGCTGAAATAGTGATGAAATTAGCTCCAGACATTCTTAGAGTGAACAGTCCGGTTGAACGAGAAGGGTATGAACGCTTTTTAAGTCTGGAACTTGGCCTTACTTTGGAAGCTGTGCAGCGTGAGATTGTAAGTCAGGAACCGAAAAAAGCTAAAAAGGAGCGAGAACACGAATATTCTCAACAAAAACAGGTTAGTTCTGGGAAAAATAGAGATAATATTAAGGGTACCATTATAGGTAAGGGTAATATCGAACAGCCCCAACCGACTGTCTATTTAGCGGGTTATCGCGCAGAGCGAATGCTTTTACGATTGCTCTTAGAAAATAAGGCTCATTTGCCGAGAATTAAGGAAAGACTAGGAGAATCCTTTTGGAAACTTCCGGCACACCAGCAAATTTTTAAGTATCTCAACCAGGATGGCGTATTGCCCGCGCATAGCGACGAAACGGTTCAAAGCTGTTTGGCTAGCCTGCTCTTGGAAGAGTTAGATATATCTCAAACTGAGCGGCTTTTAGAGGATTGCATAAAGGGCATTCTTTCAACGCAAGTAGTGGAAAGAGTGGAAGATCTTCAAGCGCGCATGGCAACTTTAGAAAAATCCGGTGACATGGCAGGGGCTATGGCTCTGTTGAAAGAGATAGGAGAGCGGTTGAAACGTGGCGAATAGTAAGGTCGTAGGCACCCAAAAGAATGATCCGAAGAAAGGTGGGGGACAGGTGAACGATGAACAAAAAATGGACAACGTCCAAGCCCTCATTCAGAAAGGCAAAAAGAAGGGTTCCATAACCTATCGAGAGATTATGGATGCTCTCCAAGGGATTGAGCTTTCTGCGGATCAGATAGATGATATCTATCAACAACTTGGTCGGATGGGAATAGATGTGGTGCCAGAGCCTGGAGAAGTTGAACTCGAAATCATGAAAAAGGGCAAAGATGACGATGACGATGATATCGTAGAGGATCCTGAGGATGAGGTCGAAGAAGAAGCTGAAGTGGATCTTTCCGTTCCTGAAGGAGTGGGAATTGATGATCCAGTTCGCATGTACCTCAAAGAAATTGGACGAGTTCCTCTACTATCAGCGGATGAAGAAATCGAACTGGCAAAGCGGATGGAGGAAGGCGACGAGGAGGCAAAGCGGCGACTAGCCGAAGCCAATTTGCGTCTAGTGGTCAGTATTGCCAAACGGTATGTAGGACGAGGTATGCTTTTCCTAGATTTAATTCAAGAAGGTAATCTGGGGCTGATTAAGGCTGTCGAGAAGTTTGATTATATCAAAGGGTTTAAGTTTAGTACGTATGCTACATGGTGGATCCGCCAAGCGATTACTCGTGCCATAGCCGACCAGGCCCGGACGATACGGATTCCTGTGCATATGGTAGAAACCATAAACAAATTGATCCGAGTTTCGAGGCAACTCTTGCAGGAATTGGGAAGAGAACCAGCTCCTGAAGAAATCGCTAAAGTGATGGATATTCCCGTTGAACGAGTACGAGAAATTATGAAAATTGCCCAAGAACCCGTTTCTTTAGAGACCCCGATTGGGGAAGAGGAAGACTCTCATCTGGGAGATTTTATCCCTGATGATGATGCACCAGCCCCGGCGGAGGCAGCATCCTTCATTCTTTTAAAAGAGCAATTGGAAGAAGTTCTGGAAACATTAACCCCACGTGAAGAAAAAGTTCTCAGATTGCGCTTTGGACTTGATGACGGGCGGACGAGGACATTGGAAGAAGTGGGACAGGAATTCGGTGTCACCCGTGAACGAATTCGTCAGATTGAGGCTAAGGCATTGCGGAAATTGCGCCATCCAAGTCGCAGTAAAAAGCTAAAGGATTATTTAGAATAAGTGACCCTGAACTTGTTCAGAGGCCCGTCCCAATAGGAACACTTCGCGGCGAAGGGCAGACTCTATCCCACCTAGAACCACCCCCCACATACAAAATGGGGGGTCCTGAAAACTGGATCGATCCCAGAGGATAAAATTTCTAATAAAGATAATCACAAAAAGACTTGACTACAGCGGGCGAATTACGTATAATAACCCGTGCAAGAGATTCCTCGATAGCTCAATGGTGGAGCAACCGGCTGTTAACCGGTAGGTTGTAGGTTCGAGTCCTACTCGGGGAGCCATTACTTTTTTATCTTATTACGGGCCCATAGCTCAGCGGTAGAGCCCCCCGCTCATAACGGGTTGGTCCTAGGTTCGAATCCTAGTGGGCCCACCATTTCGAAGTTCGAAGTTCGAAACGGTGGAAAAGATAACAAACATACGTAACTTAGTTCTTGTTCGTACAGTTTATCGAATAACGAACAACGAATATCGATTTGGGCGATTAGCTCAGCGGTAGAGCGCATCCTTCACACGGATGAGGTCACTGGTTCGAGACCAGTATCGCCCACCAGTGAAATAGATATAGAAATTAGGTAAACAAGCCTACAGTCTTGGTATGAGCAGATTTGTGGATAGTGGAAAATTGTGAGGCTGAACGACAAAACTGTTAAATACCCACTAATACCCGTAAGAATCACTAAGTAGTCGGTCAAAATTCGGTCAGGCGGTCATAAGAAAAATACAGATACCTCATTGATGAGTTCAATGAGGTATTTTATTATTGAATGGATATTTTTTAGCTTTGACATATAGATCCATAATAGTTGAGACATTTATGAAATTACTACCTTTACACTTAGAGGCCCAAAATGGGCTCTAAGTTGTTTGAAAGGATACAATTCTAAAATTCCCTTACCACTAACCATCCTTTTAGTTTATACGTGTTCAATATTTTACGTTCATACAATTTATCATTATCTAAGCGTTTGCATTATTACACTAAATGTAATATTATGTTACATATAGTGTAATAATAAGGAGTGGAGACATGCCGAGCAGATTATTTCCATTGGGTGGACCCGTATCGGAAAAGGATATCGTTGATCGTGAGGATTTCTTACTTTCCCTTGGAATTCGATTAATAGAAGGGCAGAGTATCATGTTGGCTGGCCCGCGTCGAATTGGTAAAACGTCTTTGGCGTTAGAGGTTTTAAGGAGACTTAAAACAAAGGATAGTTATGTTGCGTTTATTGACCTATTTCGATATAACACAAAAAAACAACTTTCCCTTGCAATTATAGATGCTTGTTTAGAAAATCGTAGTGGTATTAGTAAAACAACGGCAGCTTTAAAAGATGGCCTAAAAAGAATAGCTAGCGGGGCAAGGCTAACTGCTAAGATCCAGGATCTTGAATTTGAGGTTGGGTTGCCGGGCGAAGGTAGAGATGATGATGAGTTATTTAACTACGCTCTTCGCCTACCTGAGATTCTTGCAAAAAAGGACAAAAAGCAGATCGTGGTGGTTTTCGATGAATTCCAAGAGGTCATTCGCATAGCTGGTGAGGATACACTTAAGGTTATGCGCTCTTATTTTCAGAGACAAGAGGGTGTTTCCTATTTATTTCTTGGTTCAAAAGAGGGCATGATGAATACTATCTTCGGCGATAAGAGGCAGGCCTTTTATCGATTTGCTACAATATTGCCTATTCCACCTATCCCTACGGATGCTTGGAAGGAGTACCTTTCCTCCAAATATTTAGAGAAAAGAATCGCCGTTAATGAGAGGACAATCCTTGAAATCTTAGATTTAAGTGGTGGTCATCCGCAAGACACAATGCTTTTATGTTCTGAGATTTACTACGCACTTATAGAAGCTGGGGAAGCGACATTAACGTTGGATTTTGTAAGAACAGGATATACCCGGGCGCTTTTAACGTTGTCCCCTGTTTTTGATGAACTCTTAGATGAATTGGGGAAAGTCGCTAATGTCCGTCATGTGCTGATTGGTATTGCAAAAGGGTTACGCATTTATTCGGGGCTGAGCGGTAATCCAAATGAGATAAAGCGAGCTGTAGATACACTGGTTTCAAGAGCAGTTATCGAAAAATCTAGCCGTGGCAGTTATAATTTTGTGGAACCGATGTTAAAACATTATCTAATCGAAAAGATTGATGTTTATTAAACGTAGAAGGGATTTATGCAAGTACTGCTTTATTTTTATCCTTTAATAAGTAATTTTGCTCATGGCCCGAGTCCGTAATCTAGGCATGACATGAGTATAAATCTTACCAGTTGTCGCGAACGTTTTTTTGACCAAGGAGCTCTGAGACTGTTTTTAAATCAACGCCCTGCTAGATAACATCTAGTTGTTTATCTAGTAAATAAGATGGAAAAACAGGTTGTCGCAAACAATTGGCTGAAAAGATGTTGTATTCAATTTGTGGTCTTTTCTATACTCACCTTGGTCTGTGCGGGGAGTTATTTCAAATTAGGTCAAATATAAGGACCAATGTCCTATTCCAAGAATTCAAGTTAATGATATTATTAAGCATGACCTATATCAAAGATAGATTAAGTATCTTATAGCTAAATGATTAACACTTTACTTAGCTCTCCTCCTTTTTCTATACCCCTCCTAGTGAGGGGATTTTTATATTTATGACCCATAAAATTTCTATTGCATTTACAGGGCAAAATGTGGTAGTATTCTAGTACGGAAATAATGAAACACAGTTTTAATATGTGAAACATGATTAGATATTAATCAGCCAACCATATCTAATCGTTTAATAAATCATTTATCTCCTCCGATAATTAAGAGACAGTCAGCTAAAACCTTTAGAGAGTAATGCACCAGCAGAGAAAACTTTACCGTAACTGTGAAACTTAATTTCACTATATAAAACGAAAATGATTTTTAGTCGTTTTGTTACGGTTTCTATTTAATAAAGTTAACCTATGAGAAATGCAAAAGAAGTAAAGGAGGAAGATTGGTATGGCACTTTGGGGAGTCGAAAAGGTAGAGGAACAGGGTTGGGGAGAAGTAAAAGCTGAAACAAAGAGAATGACAGGAGCCCAATTTATCGTGACATTTTTGGCTCGCAAGGGAGTGACTCAGATTTATGGTATTCCAGGGGCTGCCATTCTGCCTTTTTACGACGAGGTATTTGAGCGCCACGATATGCGCTCGATTAATGTCCGTCATGAGCAAACCGCAATTTTTATGGCAGACGGTTATGCAAGATCGACGGGTAAAGTGGGGGTTTGCGCAGCTACCTCTGGTCCAGGTGCAACCAATTTTCTGACAGGACTCTATAGCGCCTATGGAGATTCTATTCCATTACTAGCAATCACGGGCCAAGTTCCTACTAACTTACTGGGAACCGATGCGTTTCAAGAAGCGCCGATTGTGGAAATGGCTGCGCCAGTCACTAAGGCAGCGTACTTGGTCAAGAAGACGTCTGAGTTGCCTAAGGTGATGCAAGAGGCATGGAAATTGGCGACGCAAGGTAGAAAAGGCCCGGTCTTAATCGATCTTCCCATTGACGTCCAAAAAGGAAGTATAATAATTAATGTCGAAGATTATTTGAATGAAGAGACCGATAGTCGCATAATGGAAGTAACCCATAGCCAATTAGAACAGGCTTTAACAATGATTCAAGAAGCTGAGAGACCGGTAATTATGGTTGGAGGAGGAGTTGTTTTAGGAGACGCCTCAGAAGAACTTTTAGCTCTGGCTGAATTACTCGAGATTCCTGTCGTTTCCACGCTCATGGGGAAGGATGGGTTTCCAAATTATCATAGGCTCTATGCAGGAATGGTGGGGACCATGTGTCAGACTCCGCTAGGTAATAAAACCCTTCTGGGTTCCGATCTTATCCTGAATCTAGGGGGAAGGTTCGACAGTCGGAGTACAGGAGCCATGGCGGTTTTTAAAAAGGACCGTAAAGTGATTCACGTCAATATCGATAAAACAGAACTATCACGCAATGTACCTGCGGAACTGGAGATTGTTTCAGATGTGAAAGATTTTTTACGGCAATTCAACCATCAGATTCGCAGAAGTGCGTACAAGCCTAAAACTGAGGCCCAGGAAAGGGTTCAAATTCTTCAAGAAGATAGGATAAAGCTTGCTCGTCAAACGGACTTCGAGACGCGACCCTTGAAACCTCAGCAGGCTATCATTGAAGTCAGAAAAGGTCTGCACAGGAATGCAATTGTAACCTTGGATTGTGGGTTGAGCCAAATCTGGGCTACTCAATTATTTGAGGCCTACGAACCTCGGACGTTTTTAATCACAGGACGAGCAGGCACCATGGGGTGGGGGTTAGGGGCAGCTATGGGAGCCCAGCTCGCTTATCCTCAACGTCAAGTTGTCAATTTATTGGGGGATGCGAGCTTGGGGATGTCGCTACAAGACTTAGCTACTGCCGCAAAACATAATATTCCTGTGGTGGTCGTTGTCTTAAACAATTCACTTTTTGGTCTGATTCGACAGCAGCAAAACCTGCTTTTCAACCGCAGATGGATTTCCACGGAATTGGACTACGAAAACACAGTGCAAGGGCATCAAAGAGGCTTAGACTTTGTCGCTACGGCCAAAGGAATGGGTGTAGAAGCTGAACTAATAGACAAGCCTGAAGAGATCACTGAAGCTCTAGCGCGTGCGTTTAGCATCAATCGCCCTTATCTAATTGAGATCTTGGTTGATCCGGATGCACAATGTTCAGTTTCTCTGGATGGAACTATTAGTGGAGTTAAGGAACTTAATTAAGAGGTATAAGTAGATAAAATAGTCAGCAGAAAGGAAGATCACTTATGGGTACAGATCTTAAGAATTTCGTCGCAAATCTTTCATTCCTATTTACAGAGTTGCCTTTTATGGAGCGGTTTAGGGCCGCGAAAGCGGCAGGCTTTGCAAAGGTAGAGTTTATGTTTCCCTACGATTATGACCTTGAGGAGATAAAATCACAGCTTAATAGCTTAGAGTTAAAGCTCGTTTTATTTAACCTTCCGGCAGGGGATTGGGGAAATGGGGAGAGAGGAATCGCGGTTAAGCCAGAACGGAAGAACGAGTTTCGTGCAGGAGTAGGGCAAGCGATCGTGGCGGCTCAAAAACTTGGTGTGACACAGGTGAACTGTTTAGTTGGCAAAGGAGATCCTGAGTTGGATGAGTCGGTATTACGGTCGACCATGGTGGAAAACATCTCTTATGCGGCAAAGAAACTTGAGGAGCATGGTTTGCGCTTGATGATTGAACCTATTAATCATTATGATATTCCTGGGTTCTTCCTCAATACCACGGATCAAGTTTTAAAACTCATCGCAGAAATCAATCGTCCAAATGTCTTTTTACAGTGGGACATTTACCATGCGAGTCGTGAAAACGAAGATCTCTGGAAAACCCTCAGTAATTCCATAGCTCAGATCGGCCACATTCAGATTGCGGATCAGCCAGGAAGACACCAACCGGGTACGGGTGAGATCGCTTTCCAGAGATTATTGACAGAGCTTAAGAAAGCAGGGTATTCGCAGGAGATTGCCTTGGAATATGTTCCTGGCCCTGATACAGAAACATCCTTAAGGTGGGTTAAAAATTATAGCTTATAGAAAAATAGAAAGGTGTGATCTGAGTTGAGTAAGATTGGTTTTATCGGTTTAGGAATCATGGGGAAGCCTATGAGCCGAAATCTTATAAAAGCAGGTTATGAGGTTGTTGTGTATAACCGAAGCACAAAGGCAATTCAAGAGATTGTGGAAGCGGGGGCAAAGGCAGGAGTTTCCCCTAAGGATGTTGCTGAACAGTGTGAAATAATTATTACCATGCTTCCCAATTCCCCTCAAGTCCGTGAAGTAATTCTTGGACCTAATGGGGTTCTAGAAGGGATTCATCCTGGTTCTATAGTGATTGACATGAGTTCTATTGCTCCCATTGTCAGTCGAGAGATAGCTGAAGTCCTTGCCGGAAAATCCGTGCGTTTTCTGGATGCGCCAGTGAGTGGGGGAGAGCCCAAAGCGATTGAGGGGACCCTTTCTATTATGGTAGGCGGGATGTTAGCTGATTTTGAAGAATGCTATCCGATCTTTCAAGCTATGGGCTCGTCCGCATTACTTTGCGGAGATGTCGGTGCAGGAAATGTAACAAAATTGGCAAATCAGATTATCGTAGCGGTAAATATTGCCGCAGTATCCGAAGCCTTAGTACTAGCGACCAAAGCAGGGGTTAATCCTGAAGCTGTTTATAAAGCTATTCGTGGGGGATTAGCAGGCAGTACTGTTTTAGATGCCAAAGCGCCCTTGATGATCGAGCGTCGCTTTGATCCGGGGTTCAGAATTGGGTTGCATATTAAGGATTTAAACAATGTTTTAGAAACGGGTCATGAAATCGGTTCTCCGTTGCCCTTAACGGCGTCTGTAATGGAAATGATGCAAGTGCTCAAGGCTCAAGGCTTAGAACAGGCGGATCATGGAGCTCTCGTTCAGTATTACGAAAAACTGGCCCAAAGCGAAGTTAGTAGAGGATAGTAACGAAAGAGATACGGATGGGACAAGGGGAGGATCCGTCAGATAACTTTCAAAATTTAAAGGTGGATGGATTGACAATAATAATCTATCCGCCTTTTCTTGTGCGCCGAGAAGCACTTTGCCTGACAGAGTGTTATAATAAGAACGACCTATTCTACATAATTTTGAGTTTTGTTTTTCTCACACTAGGGTTCCATTTATGCAATTAAGGGCATAATAGTTTTTAATAAGTAGTTATTATTAAAGAGGTGAATTATGACAATATCCGTCACTCTAGGTCCACGTTTGCAAACTGTTGCATCCTTTGTGCCAGTGGGTGCAGAGCTGGGAGACATCGGGACTGATCATGCCTATTTACCCATAGCACTCTACGAGACACTGCAAATATCAAAGGCTATCGCTGTGGATGTCCATGAAGGGCCATACCTATCCGCGTTGAATGCTGTTAAAGGCCGGAACTTAGAGGCTTACATAGATGTGAGGTTTGGTGATGGTTTAATGCCACTTGAGTCAGGGGAAATCAATGCCCTTACCCTTGCGGGAATGGGTGGCAGAACCATGTTGGAGATTCTATCTGCCCGTCCAGACGTTTTAGCTTCCGTGACTGATCTCATCTTACAACCGCAAGGGGCAGAGGGACCGTTACGGTTAGCGCTGTTGAATAGTGGCTGGCGGCTTAAGGAAGAGCGGTTGGTGAAAGAAGAGGATCGAATCTATGTGGTCATAGCCCTTGCTAAGGAAGAAGGATGGGACATTGTCCAACTACAAGAAAATGTGAGTGTTTGGAGTCTGCGGTTGCACCCGCTTCAGGAGAAGTTCGGTATCCAGACATTTGAATTCCAAGACTTAGTGTCCAGACTTGTGTGGCATTTCGGACCCCTCGTCCTAGAAGAACGAACGGAACTCTTGAGGGATCATCTCAACGACTATTGCGGCATGCTTCTGAGGCGGATCGAGCAAATGAAGAAATCCAAGAGCATAGAAATTGTCACAAAAATCAGAGAGGTCTGCAATGAATTGACGTTAGTGGAGGGACTAAGGATATGGCAGTAACGATTGGATTAGTGGCTCAACTAATTGAAAAGATCGCTCCCAAATCTTGGGCTGAGGAGTGGGATAATGTCGGGTTATTGGTTGGAAGCGGATCAAAGCCCATTGAGCGCATATTGATTTCTTTAGACGGAACCTTGGCAGTGGTCGAGGAAGCAAAGGATTTTGGCGCCCAACTTATCGTGGCCCATCACCCCATAATTTTCCGTCCTCTGAAAAACTTAAGATCTGATAACACAGGAGCACAAGTCCCTCTTGGACTTTTGCAACATGAGATTGGTTATTATGCTGCTCACACGAATTTGGATCAATCAGTATTCTCTTCGAGCCGCGTCTTAGGGGAGATCCTAGGACTTGAAAAAATGGAACTATTGGAGGGCGAAGAACGAGGGTACGGTGTAATCGGCTATTTACCACATCGTGAGAAATTAGAAATTCTGTGGAAGAGGTTTTTAGATAAGTTGACCAAGTCAGAGGTATATGCACAGGACTATGAGTTATCTGGAGTTCGCTTAGCCGGATCACTAGAGCAAGATGTGCGAAAAGTCGCCATTGTCAATGGCAGTGGGGGGCGATTCGTCTCTAATGCGTTGTTTAAAGGAGCGGATCTCCTTATAACGGGAGATGTTGACCATCATTCCGCTCTCGATGCACTGGAAGGAGGTATGGCTGTCGGAGATCTTGGGCATTTCCTAAGCGAAGCGCCCATGCTGAAAAAGCTGTATCACTATTTGTCTGCCGAAAAATCTCTGCAAGGAATAGAGATTAAAGTGAGTTCAATCAATCGCTCGCCATGGCTTGGCTAAAGGGATGGTCATTGTTTAGTAATAAATTTTGACTATTGCAACATTACGAAAGTAAATATTACCACTTGACAGCCATTGTGAAATATATTACTATAATATTGCAAGGAATAGTCTGATAATAGAGTCTTTTCAATGAAATATCCGAGGCTTATTTAGACGAATTACTGATTCCCCGATAGAAAACATTTGAAAGGAGAATGAATTATGAACCGCACAGAAATCCTACGTGTTCAACGTGAAAAGGTATTAATCAACATTTCAGAAGACGGTGCTAATCGTACTAAATGGTTGATCGAACTGATGGACATTGATGATGAAATGGAAGAAATGGAAGAGAAAAAGACTAATGTTAATTAATCCAATACTCTCCATTTGACCAAAACAAAGTTTTCTAGTAAGATAACTAAGCGAAGCCAACCAGATGATCGCGGAGGTAAGGACCCAAAGGTCGCCTCTGAGGAAAGTCCGAGCTCCATAGGGCAAGGTGCTGGGTAACACCCAGTGGGGGAGACCCCAAGGAAAGTGCAACAGAGAGATACCGCCGATAACGGAGGTCAGTTGTCAGAGGCCAGAGGTTAGAATAAGTTTGTTCTAATCCGACTTCCGGCTTCTGACGACTGACCTCCGAGTAGGTAAGGGTGGAAAGGCGAGGTAAGAGCTCACCGGCAGTCAGGCGACTGGCTGGCCATGTAAACCCCACCTGGAGCAAGACTGAATAGGGGAACTATGAACGGCCCGTTTTTGTTCCCGGGTAAGGTCGCTAGAGGCCGTCGGTAACGGCGGTTCGAGATAGATGATCATCACCTCCGAACGGAGGGACAGAACTCGGCTTATAGGTTGACTTCGCATTGTAGGAAACTGAGGATGTAAATGCATCGGCGGTTTCCTTATTTATTTGATAGGATTTTTGCTCTTTCCCAGATCTTGTTTTTTTTCACTACTTATTTATCTTTATAACTTGAGCTTAAAGTTAGAAGAATAAATAAACGTCATTCAGAGAAAACTTTACTGTTATTAACTATAGTTTTGAAGTTGAATTCAAGGAGTTTTGAATCTATGACTATAAGCTCTGAAGTACGCCCTTTAGTCGTTGCTTTGGTATCAATTTTATTAGGGGCTACAGGGCAATTTTTATTCCGTCTAGGTATGCTTCAATATGGAAAGGTAACGCTCACAGGGATTTGGTCACAGCTGGGATCCATAATTTTCTCTCCGGCAATTTTCGTTGGGTTTATGTGTTTTGGAGTTAGTTCAATTCTTTGGCTGGTAGTAATTTCACGTTGGGAGCTTAGCTATGCATATCCACTAGTTTCGTTGGGATATGTAATTGCTATTCTGTATGGTGTTCTTCTACTCCATGAAACTCTCACAATGCCTAAAATCATAGGATGCGTGCTGATTTTGGCGGGCATTAGTGTCTTGGGAATTTGGGGATCTTGGTAAGAACTATTCCTCATGGCAAGCTAATATCTTTCAAGATAAGAGAGTTGAAAGAAACTGGTGAATAAGATATGATAAACCTAAGCTGAGTTGCCAAGTATTCTTTGTGACTTGTCACTCTCTGAAACAACTTAATATGCCGGTTTGATCGGGGACATTCAATACTTTTTTGGAGTCATAATGACAAGAAAAAGGGGAGTGTGTTGGATGCAATTACAAGACCTCGGGCGAGGTACGCGGATCGAATTATCTAAAATGGCTAGGCTGCTCGGTATGAAGTTTATCGGATTTAATCCAAATGCTCAACAGGTATCGTTGGAGTTTAAAGGCAAAGGGGTTACCTATCCTTTGGAGGAATTTGTTCAACAGTATGAACGAGAATGTCCAACGTCGTTTACTTGAAACTTTAAAGGGGCTCTGACTCATGGTGAATGAGTCAGAGTCCCTAGTTGGTTTGGTTTATGTTATTGTTTCTGATAGAAGAAAGAGGAAACGGGTTTGAGGCCTAGGTGATTCATCCCGAAGAGGTGTTCTGTGCTTCCGGTGAAAAGAATTCCACCTGGGCGTAAGGACTCTGTGAACTTCTTGTAGAGCATTTCTTTGGCCTCTTCAGTGAAGTAGATCACGACATTACGACAGGCAATAAAGTCAAAGCTAGTTTGGAAACGATCGGTAAGTAGATTTTGGTGCTGAAAATTGACTTGTCGTTTGACTAAATCTTTGATTTGATACCCTTTATCAGATGGGGTAAAATATTTCTGTAGAAATTCTGGTGGAGTACTTGCAAAATCATTTTGTTTGTAGACACCCTCTTTAGCTTGTTGCAGTACATTAACATCTATATCTGTGCCAAGGACGGTGAACTTGGCAGTGGAGAAATAGTCCATCATTGTCATAGCTAGTGAGTAAGGTTCTTGGCCGCTTGAACAGCCGGCACTCCAAAGTTTTAGCGGGGCTTTATTCTGAAGCATCATGGGTATAATCGTTTCTCGCAGGGTTTTCCATTGGTTAGCATCCCGGAAGAATTGAGAAACGTTAATGGTTAAATGTTTAAAGAAGGCGTCATATAAGACGGGATCAAGATTAAGTGCTTTCAAAAACTCCGGATAGGCTTGGTGCCCGTGAGAGTGCATAAAGCTAAGAATTCGACGCTGCATTTGGTTTTGCTTATAGAATTTTAGATCCAGCCCGCTTTTGGGATGAAACCCTTTAACAAAGTCTTCATAGGTATTGGCAATGGATGCAAAGGACAAGGGTTACACCTCTTTCATAAATATATTTGTTCCCAAACGACTTGATAAAACCGTAATCCTAAGCGAAAAGGTCGACAACTAAGCCGCGAATTTCATCAATCTTTGTTAAAACTTCAAGGGGTTTAGATTGCTGATCCAGGAGTTGTTGCCCTAACTCTTCTAATGCTTGATCGATTTTGGCAATTCGCGTCATGACCTTTGGGCGCCCATAAGAATCATGGGACGAATCTTCAAACATTTTTCGGCTTTGTCCAAAGGTGGAGCGAAGGAATGTTTTTACCATATCGCGAAAATCTTTAAGATCACGGATCGAGAGAGATTGAGCTAGCTTCTTCCCTTGAGATTCAAGTTTACCTAGAAACGTTTGGAGTTCGATGCGCTGAATTTTTTGGGTTTGAGATAAGACACCACTAAAATCATTCGTTTTAGCAGAGGGACTCTGAGAATCAAGGTTTGTGGCTGGGGTTTGATGGGGTGTATTTATGCGTAAAGACATAGTCATTCTCCTTTAAGAAAGGAATTGTTATGCAGACTCGCAGAGTATTTATTAAGACATTATTAGGTCTGGGAGCCGTCGGTCTACCTTGGAGTCTCTGGCCGACCCGTGTCGGAGAGACTATAAAAATAGGGTTAGGTCGTCCGCCGGTTGAATTGGTACTTCCCCCTTTGATCGAGGAGAGTCAAGAGCCTAATTTGATTAATCAGGAAAGTTTAAACCGCACAGCAATGGATGATATCCTTATATTGACTGCAGATGAGATGCAGGGTCGAAAAGCGGGATCAATAGGAGAGGCTAAAGCAGCAGAGTATCTGACGACCCAGCTCAGCAGGCTTGGACTAAAGCCTATGGGGGAACCAAAAATAGGGTTTAGTCATGCGTTTACAATTCCTCCGGTGGTGAAAACCAGGGTCAAGGGTCGGTTGACCTTTAAACCTGGAGAAAGTCGGACCTTAAAGACTCCGAGTGTCAATCTCTTAGGGGGGCTAATCGGTGAGAATCCGCAGGAGATCATTCTACTTTCGGCCCATTTCGACCACCTGGGAATTTTTGAAGGGCAGGTCTACCCTGGAGCTAATGACAACGCATCAGGGGTCGGGTGTGTACTAGATGTCATACGCCGAGTTCTCCGGGAGGGGAAAGTTCCAAAACGAACGATTGTGATCGCCTTTTGGAGTGCTGAAGAGATGGGCTTCGTTGGGTCCCAAGCATTTGTCCAAGCTCCGACCTTTCCTCTTCAACAAATCCAAGCAGTCTTAAACGTCGATACAGTCGGCAATGGGATGCTTGGAAACTTTGCACTTTGGGCAGACAGCGAAAATATCGCGGTCAAGGCTATTCGTCAAGCCGCTGCAGAATGTGGGGCCAGTGCCTTATTGACCCCTTCGGCAGGGCATAATAGCGATTCCGTCAGTTTTGCCTCGGCCAACATTCCGGCAGTGACCTTGCTAGCAAAGGAGTGGTTAGTCAAAAATCATACTCCAGAAGACACTACAGCATTATTGAAGCTTGAACAGGTTCAGTTAGCAACAGAGATGATCTACAGAGCAGTGCATAGTCTTGCTTTTTAAGGGTTCGTTATTGTTTTGTTAGTGGGTCGCTGATTGGAGTGGGGGCACTAGGCTCGGTAAGGTCATATTTGGAGCGAAGAATGATTAAATCAATACGGCGGTTTTTGCTGCGTCCTGTATCCGTATCATTCGGGGAAATCGGTCGATATTCTCCATAGCCTGTGGCGGATAGCCGACTGGGTATAATCTGATCGTTCAATAAAATTTGCACAACATTGGTTGCACGAATCACCGAGAGTTCCCAATTACTTGGAAATTGCGGGGTTCGAATGGGTAAATTATCAGTATGCCCTTCAACTCTGATCTGATTGGGGGTTGGCGCAAGGACCGTGGAAATTTTCTCTAGAATATCGCGTGCTCGGTCGTTAATACTGGCAGAGCCGCTTTCGAAAAGTAAGGTTTCCTGAATGCTAACGACTAGGCCGCGTTCTTCTAGGGAAGAAACCAGCTTGGATTGTATTTGGTTGTCAGCCGCAAACTTATCAAGTTTGGCTTTAATCGCTTCAATGCTCATGTTTTCTGCATCGGTATTTTCCTGAGTTGTGTTTTTAGTTTCCTCGTTGGTGTTTGAATTTGTGTGGGTGGTTCTAGGAGACGGAGTTCCGGTCTGAATGAGAGACGGTCCCACTGGGCTGGTAGCCAACTCGATTTTCGCGGGAGTTCCTCCACCAAGTGCTTTGTTAAGGGATTCTGCTACGGCTTGGAATCTTTCAGCATCTACTTTGCTCATTGAGTAAAGTACGACGAAAAATATCATGAGGAGGGTAATTAGGTCAGCATACGTTAGAAGCCAGCGCTCGCCATTTTCCTTTTCTGCTTCATGTTTGCGTTTTCTCCTCATCGGCTCTCACTAACCGCGGCACGTCTGGGTGTGACTTCACTGTCCTCATTTTTTTCAGAGGATATCCCAATGTGGGTTTTTAATTTCTCCTTCAGGATGGATGGGTTTTGACCTGCCTGGATGGACAGAATGCCGTCGAGTACCATCTCCATGGCCGATACTTCAGCTTTGTCCTTCATTTTAAGTTTTGTAGCAATAGGAAGCCATAAGAGGTTTGCAGAAGCGACGCCATAGAGAGTGGCAAGAAAGGCAGCTGCAATCGAGTGGGAGAGCGCTTCTGGATCAGATAGATTACCTAAGACCATGACAAGGCCCATGACGGTTCCGATAATGCCCATAGTAGGCCCATAACCACCCGCAGATTCAAATACGGAAATTCCAACCTTATGGCGTTTTTCTAGAACCGCAATATTCGATTCTAGAATTTCTCGGGTAATTTCAGGGTCGGTTCCATCGATTACGAGTTGCATGCCTTGATGGGTAAAGCGGTCTGTTACAGTTTCAAGTTCTTGTTCCAAGCTGAGTAACCCCTCGCGTCTTGCTTTTTCGGCAAATCTCACGAGGGTCTCATAAGCCTCAGCAGTCCCGAAGGTCTGGGAGGTAAATGCGATTCTAAACCATTGAGGAAGTTTTTTGAGATCAGACAGTGGGAAACTGGTAATAATTGCTCCAGCAGTTCCACCGAAGACAATGATAGCAGCAGATACCCCGCCTAGAGAACTGACAGTCCCCCCCTCTAATATGAAACCGATGATGATGGAACCGAATCCAGCGAGAAGTCCAATCATTGTTGATAAATCCATGATCTGCTTGCCGCAACCCTAATACCTCGAAAGGGGTTATAACTGAAGTATGAAGGATTACGACTTACCTCCCTTGCTAAATTTCTGACTATTATAATCGCTAGTCGAAAATGAGAAACTTTTCATGAGAATGATCCGATATAGTTATATCGTCATTTTACACGCTGATCATTAGATTTTCTACAGTAAAGTTTATGATTGTATTATATAGGAAAAACTGAGGAAGAAACTATAATTCTAAGTTTCTTTGAAAAATGTTTCGCAATCAAGAAAATTCCTCTTTAGTTTTTGCGGTTAATCTTCGATATAGAGAGTAGAATAAGTATTTTGGAGTGAGCAAAATGAAAATAGATGGGACTTCAATGTCTCCGATTGGGAGCGTTCAAGCAGTCAATCGTGTATCACAAGTGCAAAAGAAGACGCTCGGTTCTGAAGATAAGGTCGCTGTTTCCGACAAAGCGCAAGTCTTTCAAGCTTTGCTTCAGAAGGCAAAAGAGCTTCCCTCTGTTCGGGAGGACCGTGTTAAAGCTCTGACTGAACAGATTGAACGTGGGGAGTTCCAAATTGACGGACAAAAGATAGCGGAAAAATTGTTTTCTCCAGAGTTCTAGTTAATGAATGCATCAGAGGGGGAGAATTCCGTGCCTGAAATACTTCAGAGCTTTAATGAAAACTTAAGACGACAAGTCAAGGTTTATGAGGACTTAAATGTTCTTGAAAGGAATAAGCAAAAAGCTTTGCTGAAGAATAACCTCCAAGAAATTGAGTCGATTACGGCTCGGGAGGAACAACTCTTATTAGAGGCAGGCCGCTTGGAGAAAGAGCGGCTTATGTGGGCAGAACACATTGGCCGTGACCTTGGAAAAGAGCCCCAGGACCTCACTCTGGCAGAATTGGCAGAACATTTCCCGATCTTACAGGAAGTGAGTCATGATCTGGATAAGGTTGTTGGAGATTTACAAGAAATTCATGAGATTAATACCCAACTTCTTCAACAGGCCATGAAAGTTGTGGAGTTTACAGTTAGTATGTTAACCCATCAGGAAAAAAACACTTACCAGCATCCCAGTGTTAAAGAGAATGAAGAATCCCGTAAACTTCATCTCTTGGATCGGAGGATTTAAAGATATGAGTTCGACTTTCTTTGGCTTAGAACTTTCGCGCAGAGCGCTGTCATCACAGCAAGCCGCTTTAAATATTACTGGGCATAATATTTCCAATGCTAATACCGAGGGCTATACTCGGCAGATTGGGAATTTGACGGCAACCACTCCCTATACGGTATCCGTGGCCGGAAAAAGCCTGAGCATAGGTTCGGGGGTAACTCTGGATACGATCACGCGAGCTAGAGATAGCTATGTGGACCGGCAGTTTCGAGGGGAGACATCCAAGCAACAGTATTGGGCAGGAAGACAAGATAGTCTTCAGAAAATTGAAGGCATTCTAAACGAACCTTCCGAGAACAGTCTGCATTCAGATATGGACAAATTCTGGAGCTCTTGGAGTGATCTGTCGAAAAATCCGGAAAATATGGGAGCGCGCTCAGTTGTTCGTGAGCGAGCACAAACTTTAACGGAAAGTTTCCATAACATTGACCAACAAGTTAGTGACATGAGAGGAAATTTAGAGTCGAATGTCAAGGTTCAGATTCATCAAATCAATATGTATGGTCAGCAAATTAAAGATCTTAATGACATAATTAAACGGTCAGAAGTTGCCGGAGACAACCCCAATGATTTACGAGATCAAAGGGATGTCCTGGTGGATGAGCTTTCCAAGATTGTCAGCGTCAGAGTCGTCGAAACGAAGGACTCAACCTTTACGGATCGTAGTGTTAATAATTATAAGGTGATTATTGGAAATGAGAATTCAGTGTCCAATATCTTGGTCGATGACAGCAGAGTAAGATTTTTAGAAGAACCTCCTCCGGAGAATGATGAAGGGTTTTCCCGAGTCGTCTGGAGTGACGATTTAACCAATAAGGATGTTGACCTAGGAAGTAAACTTGGAGCCCTCGCTGCAAATATCGAAGTGCGTGATGTTGATCTTCCTAAGTTTAGGGAGCAATTTGACAAGCTAGCTCAGGGAATCGCCAGCGCGGTAAATGCGCTTCATCAAAAAGGGCAAGGGTTAATCGCGGAAAACGATACCGATCCTCTAGCAGGCCCGGTCGGGATTAATTTCTTTACAGATGGGTCGAACCCTTCTTCGTCGAACCCACCCGAACTTCCCGTGGTCACAGCTGCAACAATAACCCTAAATTTTTTAATCGAGGATGATCTTAATCGAATTGCTACTGGAATGATTCCGTTAGATACAACACCTATTCCTCCTCTTCCTCCTACCCATGCTCTCGACGTTGATGGTAACCTGCTTGTTACCGTAGGGGATGGGAGCATTGCAAGAGCGCTTTCCTCGTTATCGAGTGGCTGGAATGGCCTGAAAAGTGTACTTGGTGAAGACTATCCAATTCCTGTTACAGGAGCTTCTTTCGGCGATTATTACGGGTCGAACGTCGCTCAAATGGGTGTGGATGTCCAACAGGCCGAGCGTATGAAAGCCGGACAAGATGTCTTGGTCGTACACCTAACAAGCCAGCGGGAGTCGTTTTCCGGCGTATCCTTGGATGAGGAAATGACAAATCTCGTGAGGTTTCAAAAAAGCTACTCAGCAGCAGCTCGCATGGTAACCATGATGGATGATATGTTAGATACGATTGTCAATCGAATGGGGACGACCCGTTAATAAGAACATGATATTAAACAGCGAGAGTAGGTGATTACTTTGCGGATAACCAATAAAATGATGACTCAAGACTTACTGCGTAATCTTGAAGCGACCCAGGAGAGAATGAATCAAATCCAAAACCAGATGACTTCCGGTTATCGTGTCAATCGTCCCTCAGACGATCCGGTAGGAATTCAAAATGCCCTGCGTATGAAGAGCAATATTTCTGCTGTCGAGCAATGGAAGGGCAACGTCGATGAAGCGTTGGGGCTGATGGATACGACGGACGGCACCCTCGGGGATATGACGTCGATGCTGCAACGGGTTAAGGAGCTTGTAGTACAAGGATCAAACGGGACGTTATCTGAAAATGATAGAAAAAGTATTGTCCTGGAGGTTCGTCAGATTACAGAACAACTCGGTATGTTAGCGAATACTAAAATTGGCTCAAGGTTTATCTTCTCAGGGACAGCAACGGATAAGGAACCAGTAACTACCGATGGAACTTGGCAATGGAAAGGGAATAGTGAGGCTGTTAAATTTGAGGTGGGGAATAATCTTAGCTTACCTATTTCCGTTGATGGTAAGAGTTTGTTTTTTGAACCTCTAACGGGCGGCTCGGGGATATTTGCGACGTTAAATGCCTTAAGTCAAGCATTGGAGAACAATGATGCAACAGCGATCGGAAATTCTCTTGAGGATATTGAAGGGAATATAGATAATGTCTTAGCGCATCGTGCCGATATAGGAGCGCGTACTAACCGGATGACGGCACTGCGGGAACAATTGGATACCACATCATACAATCTGACCCAGAATCTTTCGAGTATTATGGATGCAGATATCGCCAAGACGATTATCGATTTCAAGAATTCAGAAAATGTTTATAAGGCTGCGCTGTCGATTGGGGCGCAGATTATTCAGCCTTCTTTAGTGGATTTTATGAGATAGGCGATGTTTTGTTAACACTCGGTCAGCCGTAGAATTCGCAGGCCAAACTACGACTCAGACTTCGGATTGGGGCCGAGGGTCCCCGCCAAATTCGCCGTCCCTGGCTCAGTTGGCGGCTTCGCACGTCCTGTGCTCAGCCCTTGATTTGGGGTTCTTGTCTTCGTTGAGTTTGGCGGCTGCTCATTCTGAGGCTTCGCTCTGTGTTAAGCAAAACATCTTGGGTCAAGATGGAACGGATTAGGTATTTCGACCGAAGGGAGTGGCTTCATGCTCCAAATTAATATTAATACTCAGCCGATTCGTCTGGATTATAACATTCAGAATGCCAAGTTGAATCTGCAGTCCACTCGGCCTCAGGTGCAAATGGAGACGACGCCGCCGACTTTGGAGATTCGTCAACCGCGGGGAGAGCTGACGATCGACCAGACTCCTTTTCGTTATTCAATCGGGCTAAAGAATATGGCCGATTTTTCCCGAGACAATGCTGAATTGGGTAGGCAAACCGCTATGGACACTATTGCGCGGATTGTGGGAGAGGGAAACCAAATGGCTCGGTTTGAGAATGGGTCAAATGCGATTGGCAATATAGCTTTCAGTGCCAGTCTAACAGCTGTTCCAGAGATTACTTTTGCACCTCTTGCTGCGCCTAGGATAAATTATCAAGCTAATCCAGCTCAGATAAATGCTAGTGCTGGAAATGTGAATGTTTCTATTCAGCCAGGCAAGGTAGAAGGAGACTATCAGCCTGGGATTCTAGATATTAAAGTCATTCAATACCCCAGTATTGAAATATCAACCGTGGATGTCAAAGTTTGAAGATCGCTATGAGCTTGCGAATGAGCTCCCAGATTGGAGGGAATAGTATATGAAGATAGAGTCAACTAGATTAGGACAACTGGAAGTAGCAGAAGAACAATTATTTAACTTCCCCCACGGAATCCCTGGTTTTCCTGACGAGAAGATGTTCGCATATGTACTGCATGATACGGAAAGTCCTTTCTTTTTTCTTCAGTCCACAATGGAAGCAAATTTAACCTTCTTATTAGTGGATCCTTTTGCTTTTTTGAAGGACTATGAATTTGTCCTGGAGGATGGAGTTGCTAAGGAACTGGACCTTTCCCTGGAAAATCTGCCGCAGGTATTTTTGATCGCTAATGCGAAAGAAAGACTGGCGGATATGACGGTGAATCTGTTGGCGCCTATCGTAATAAATGGGGTCAATCGAACGGGTAGGCAGGTTATTCTGGACAAGCCAGAGTATTCTATCCGGCATAAATTATTTCCTGACGGCTTGCTGAAAGAAGCTGTCGAAGGGGGAAGATAATATGTTGGCACTTACTCGTAAAGTTGGCGAGCGAATCGTCATAGGTGACAACATCGTGGTGACGTTGATCAGTATCAAAGGGGATAACATCCGCTTGGCAATTGAGGCCCCCAAAGTGGTTAAGATTTACCGTGGAGAGATTTTCGATGCGATTGCGGCAGAAAACAGACAAGCTGCCGTTCCCAATGATCTAACCGAGTTAGATAAACTGAAAGAAATGCAAATTAAGAAGTAAGTGCGTATAGCAGCTTACTTCTTAATTTTATTCAGGGAATAATATTAGGCCAAATTCCGAAGTTCTAATAGCATAAAGGAGTAGCAGTGATAGACGAAAACTATCTGAACCAGAAACTAGAATGGGTTAATACCGACTTGAAACGTTAGACCAGATTGAGGCGAGAATAGATGCACCATTCTTGATGTGTGATCAGACAGAAAAAGCCCCACGTTCTTCTGTTGGAACGTGAGGCTAAGACATTATTCCGGGTATTCGTGTATGCTTACATGAACAATATTTACACAAGTCGAAAAATCGAGGAAGCTCATTTGATCCAGTTCGCACTGTGGATTTTGGTGGCCAAATCATTAAAGATTTGATCTCCATCGTACCGATTCGACCCGAGCATATTTGCTAATTACATGGAGGCATAAGAGAATTCGGAATAACTTAGTTAGTCAAGTCAGCTTTTATTTTCTGGATCGTTGTCAGAGGTAAGCCTGTGATTTTAGCCACAATTGTTGGTTCTATTCCCTCAATTAATGCGTTGCGGGCATCTTCATGCTTGCCTTCTGCTTTACCTTCTGCCTTGCCCAAAAGCTTGCCTTCTTCTCTTATCCATTCTTCAATCTGAGTCATGCTTAACACCTCCAGTAATTTCTTCTTATATTCTTCTGGTAAAAATTTGTCAGTAATGGCTATGATTGATCCTATGACAAAGTCGGTTAATTTGGAATTGGCTGATTTGGCCAATTGTGCAGCTTTAATGGTCATCTCCGCTTCGGGTTGTTGACTCTTCATTAATGGGAGAAGTATCAGTTTCAATATATCTGCTTCTTCTAATTCCGCTCCTTGGTCAAGAAGGGTCTTTATCCTATTATATTCTGCATCGCCGTCCATGCGCTTGAGAAAGACGTTATTGACTCTGTAGCATAGCGATCCTTTTTCCAGTAGTTCGGGAGCACTCTCGATTCGTCCTGAATATATTACGGCAGTGTTGACATTCATGTTGTGTCTTTCAACAAGTCTAGCTCCGTAGTAGGCAACTCGCCGTAAGAGGTCCTCAGGGACTGTGGTCTGGAATTCCAAGTGGAGCAGGGTATCGTCTTCTAAGAGGAATACAAAGTCTACCCGCTTCTCTTTGGCCTCCACTACAGGTAAGACCGTGGGCATGATATCCACAATCTTAGCTGTCTTAAGCCCGAAAACCTCAAGCGTCTTGTCCTTAAACATAGCAGCGGTGGCCTTCATGATAATATCATTATTGTGAGCGTTGATCTCCGTTTCCAAGACTATCACCTACCCCTTTGTAAATATTATACTATAACCTAAGCCGTTAAACTACAGGTCAGTATTTTATTCAGAAACGCATATTGGCATGCTGTAATAATATTGACTATCTTTCTGTGAATGTAACCAATGATGGAAATGGAAGGCTTCTTTATGAGGATGAAGAGGGGCATTTTTCTAAACTTTGTCCCTACTTTTACAAAAGCTACTATGAAACACGAAAATTTCGACAGGTCAAACACGCCATCTTCCAAAGAAAATTAGCGTAGGAATTGAAAAATGTCCGACAATGATATAATTTGTGCCAAGTAAGACAAACTATATGCGTATTATGAAGAGTGACGACATTGATTATTGTCATCCTTAGATTCTTGAAGAGCAAATTAAAATTGTCAGAATAAGTTTATAATTGCGTTGACCCCGAGGGTGGCTTACCGGACGGAAGGGTATCTCTCGAGCTTGTTTCCGCGATTGGAAAACCTAAAACGAGGCGCTGACTCATCTTGAGCGTTTTGATGCCCTCGAAGAGCATAATATTTAACTCATTATTCGCAATAAGTCAGCATAGTTCGTCGACGTTGAAGTGGTACGCCCTCGGGCTTACTATGAATATCTTACTAACAAACTCTAAACCCATATGAGTATACTTCTCGCACCTACAACATCGAACCCTAGTTTTCACAAGCTAAACAATAAGTTGATAAGTTATAAGTTGGTGTCAGGCACCGGTAGCTTTATAAAATAGTAATTAATGGAAAAAATTTGTTGTGTTATGCGCATTAGATATGTATAATATAAACTAAGAGGTGAGGGGATGAAACGAAAAGACTTGATTAAAAAATTAACTGTCAATGGTTGGTGGTTATTTCGAAATGGTGCAAATCATGACATATATACCAATGGAATAAACAGCGAACCAATTCCTCGCCATCGAGAAGTGGATGAAAAGTTAGCAAGAGCTATCATCAAGCGACAGGGGCTGAGTTAAGCCCTTATACCGCTATGAAAATAATTGGAGGTGCATTATGAAAAAAGTATACCCTATTGTTTTAACTCCGGCTGAAGTCGGATATGTTGTCTTTGTCCCTGATTTGCGAATTAACACCGAAGGCACAGATATAGCCAATGCTATTGAAATGGCCCGCGACGCGATTGGGCTATGGGGGATCTGTGAAGAGGATATGGGTCGGTCTATTCCGTTACCATCTACTCTTCAGCCTGTATGCGCAGACAACGAGATTGTTACCCTAGTTGATATTGATATCGATGCATATCGCAGAGCAAACGATAATCGAACAATCCGAAAAAATCTAACTTTGCCCAGTTGGCTTAATGACCTAGCCGAAAAAGCAGGGGTTAATTTTTCGCAGATTCTACAGGAAGGCTTGAAAGAAAAGCTCGATGTCCGAAATCGTTAGATTATAAGTATAAAATAATGGTGATGTTAGTGTTGGATTCACTCAGTAAATCCAGTAAAAGTATTTGCTGATATAGAGTAATGAGAAGAATCAAGCTGAATAGCCAGACACTCGTAGGAACTCTTTAACTTTAGAGTATAATATGGGTGCGGGATTTTTTTGGAAGGGGGATTTGCAATGGGCGAATCGGCTCGTGAAAAGTTAGAGGGTTATACTTACGCAGACTACTTGCTATGGGATAATGAGAAGCGTATGGAACTGATCGAAGGCATAATTGTTGACATGACCCCCGCCCCATCTCGGTTACACCAGGAAATTCTAGTGGAGCTGGGGAGACAGTTTTCTAACTATCTCCTAGGTAAGACCTGTAAAGTATACGTTGCCCCTTTTGATGTTCGTCTTCCACGGGCGGACGAGAGTACAGAAGAAACTAAGACTGTAGTACAACCCGATTTGGTAGTCGTATGCGATCCCAAAAAACTGGATCAAAGGGGATGTGAGGGAGCACCTGATTTGGTTGTTGAGGTTTCTCAGGCACCGGTAGCTTTTTAGTCATTCCTTTCCTTATTATTCTAATTTATCGATTTTTTTAAAATGCCAAAAAGACACTTCATCCGAAGACGAAATGCCCAAATTTTGAGGGGACAATCCCCTTTTAACCATTCATCAATTGTCAGAGTAGTTTCCTATTGTGTGAGAGTACGACCTCGTTACGATCTAATTTTAGGATCTCTTCTAGGGGGAGTCCTGTGATTTCTGCGATTAGTTCGACCGCCAACCCTTTCTTTAAGGCTGCTTTGGCTGTCAGTACTCTTCCTTTATCCTTCTCTGACTTCATCCTAGTTAGCTGGTCACGAAGCTCGGCTTCCCGAGCATCGTACAGCATTCTTGCCTTTTCGTCCTTACTGATGATCTGTAATAGGTCATAGGCTTTCTTAATGTCCTTATTTTTTTCAGCTAACATCTCGATATTATCCAAACATTTGGATTTCATTATCCAAACAAAAATAAAATCCAAACCTTTCTTCGAATTGTTTTATAACCAAGCCATTTTCACAAGGATTAGTTTGGATTTGTTTATGTTATGATTTTCCTATCAATCTTGATAGGAGGTCAAATATATGAACGTAGAAAACTTAAAAAACAATTACCCCAAGTTGCTCTCCCACATGGAAGATTCAGGCTACTCAAAGAAGTA
This sequence comes from Desulfosporosinus sp. BICA1-9, assembly GCF_000802135.1. NCBI lineage: Bacteria > Bacillati > Bacillota > Clostridia > Eubacteriales > Desulfitobacteriaceae > Desulfosporosinus > Desulfosporosinus sp. BICA1-9. The sequence continues at coordinate 322 of NZ_JUEE01000131.1, read as the reverse complement.
CATTTACACGTTCCGCAGAGAAATCCAATGGATCATATCAGAAGCTGGGTTAAGGAGTTGGAAATGCTATGGCGACGTGTACCGGGATTACCAGGCCAATTCGTCGCCTCATGACAAACTCGAAAAGAAACACGCAATAATCGGCGCTATCGAGCAGTTCGACCTTCACGGCAGATATCCCGATTCAAAGTGGCATAGTTTTAAGGCAAGGGGTTCGTACCAAAAGCTTGTACCCGAGTTCAGGTTGTTGATCGACTATTATAGCAAAGTGGGACGAGAGCGCGGGAAAAAAGAGTCCACTATTTACAAGGAATCGCACAAT